>NZ_JBXWSK010000009.1:0-75471 GCF_059613385.1 Ruegeria sp. BHSA162 | reverse complement strand
GCCGAAATACTTGGTGATTGCTGCGGTCAGCGTCGTCTTGCCGTGGTCAACGTGGCCAATCGTGCCAATGTTGACGTGCGGCTTATTACGCTCAAACTTTTCCTTTGCCATGATGGCCTCCTTTTTCGGAAATGAAGGGAGCCCGGGCAGCAGGCTCCCTCTATTTTTCGGTTATGCGTATTTTGCCTGGATCTCTTCCGCGATGTTCTGCGGAACCGGATCATAGTGGTCGAACTGCATGGTGAACTGGGCGCGGCCCGACGACATCGAACGCAGAGTGTTGATGTAGCCGAACATGTTGGCCAGCGGCACGAATGCGTCGATCGCAATCGCGTTGCCGCGCGGCTCTTGTCCAGACACCTGGCCCCGACGCGAAGTCAGGTCGCCGATGATACCGCCGGTATATTCTTCCGGGGTGATCACTTCGACCTTCATGATCGGTTCCAGCAGTTTCGCGCCGGCCTTTTTCAGACCTTCGCGCATGCACATCCGCGCCGCGATTTCGAACGCCAGAACGCTCGAGTCGACGTCGTGGAATTTACCGTCCAACAGGGCAACCTTGAAGTCGATCACGGGGAAGCCGGCCAGCGGGCCGCTGTCCATGACGGACTGGATGCCTTTTTCGACACCCGGGATGTATTCCTTCGGAACGGCACCACCAACGATGCGGCTTTCGAACGAATAACCTTCGCCCGGTTCGGTCGGAGTGATCTCGAGCTTGACCTCAGCGAACTGACCCGAACCACCCGACTGTTTCTTGTGGGTGTAGGTGTGTTCGATCGGCATCGAGATGGTCTCACGATAGGCCACCTGCGGCGCACCGATGTTGGCTTCGACCTTGAACTCGCGCTTCAGACGGTCGACCAGGATGTCCAGGTGAAGTTCGCCCATGCCCTTCATGATGGTCTGACCCGATTCCAGGTCGGTTTCCACGCGGAAGGACGGGTCTTCGGCGGCCAGACGGGCCAGACCCTGAGACATCTTTTCCTGGTCGCCCTTGGTTTTGGGCTCGACCGCGATCTCGATCACCGGATCGGGGAAGGTCATGGTTTCCAGAACCACGGGATCCTTCGGATCGCAAAGGGTGTCACCGGTGGTGGTGTCTTTCAGACCCGCCAGAGCGATGATGTCGCCTGCGAACGCTTCTTCGATCTCTTCCCGGTTGTTCGAGTGCATCATCATCATACGACCGATGCGCTCTTTCTTGCCTTTGGTCGAGTTCAGGATCGAGTCGCCCTTGTTCAGAACGCCCGAGTAGATCCGGGTGAAGGTCAGCGAGCCAACGAAGGGGTCGTTCATGATTTTGAACGCCAGGCCCGAGAAGGCCATGTCATCGTCAGCGCGACGCGCGATGTTACGGACTTCTTCCTCGTCACCGGGTTTGAAGCCCATGTAGTCGACAACGTCCAGCGGGCTGGGCAGATAGTCGATCACGGCGTTGAGCAGCGGCTGAACACCTTTGTTCTTGAACGCCGAACCACCCAGAACCGGCACGAAGTGCAGCGCCAGGGTGCCCTTGCGCAGCAGTTTGCGCAGGGTCGGAATGTCGGGCTCGTTGCCTTCCAGGTATTCCATCATCGCGTCGTCGTCTTCTTCGACGGCCGCTTCGATCATCTTGCCGCGCCATTCTTCAGCCATGTCCTTCAGGCTGTCGCGGATCGGAGCTTTGACCCAGCTTGCGCCCAGGTCTTCGCCCTGCCACAGCCATTCTTCCATGGTGACCAGGTCGATCAGGCCTTCCAGCTCGTTCTCTGCACCGATCGGGATACCGACAGGGACGGCGCGCGCGCCGGTGCGGTCTTCGATCATGCGAACGCAGTTGAAGAAGTCGGCGCCGATCTTGTCCATCTTGTTGACGAAGACCATGCGCGGAACTTTGTAGCGGTCAGCCTGACGCCACACGGTTTCGGTCTGGGGTTCGACACCGGCGTTTGCGTCCAGAACGCAGACGGCACCGTCGAGAACCGCCAGCGAACGCTCGACTTCGATGGTGAAGTCAACGTGGCCGGGGGTGTCGATGATGTTCAGGCGGTGCTTGGGGGTATCGGCGGTCTGACCGTCCTCGGTGCGCTCCCAGAAGGTGGTGGTCGCAGCCGAAGTGATGGTGATGCCGCGTTCCTGCTCCTGCTCCATCCAGTCCATGGTGGCTGCACCATCGTGCACCTCACCGATGTTGTGGGATTTGCCGGTGTAATACAGGATACGCTCCGAGCAGGTGGTCTTGCCTGCATCGATGTGCGCCATGATACCGAAGTTACGGTATAGTTCGAGCGGATATTCGCGTGCCATTTGGATAAGCCTCTGGGATTACCAACGATAGTGGCTGAAGGCTTTGTTCGCCTCGGCCATCTTGTGGGTGTCTTCGCGCTTCTTAACGGCAGTACCGCGGGACTGTACGGCGTCCAGCAGTTCGCCGGCGAGGCGTTCTTCCATGGTGTTCTCGTTGCGGCCGCGCGCGGCGGTGATCAGCCAGCGGATGGCCAGAGCTTCGCGGCGCTCGGGGCGCACTTCGACCGGAACCTGGTAGGTTGCACCACCAACCCGGCGCGAGCGAACCTCGACCGACGGCTTGATGTTGTCGAGTGCTTCGTGGAACACCTCGACAGGAGCGCGTTTGATCTTGCTCTCAACGCGGTCGAAGGCGTTGTAGACGATACGCTCTGCGACCGACTTCTTGCCGTCGATCATCAGGTTGTTCATGAACTTGGTCAGGACCTTGTCGCCAAATTTGGCGTCAGGCAGGACTTCGCGTTTTTCGGCGGCGTGACGACGTGACATATCAGCCTCTCCTTCTTACTTGGGACGCTTCGCGCCGTATTTCGAACGACGTTGCTTACGGTCTTTGACGCCCTGGGTATCCAGAACACCACGCAGGATGTGGTAGCGGACACCCGGAAGGTCTTTCACACGGCCGCCACGGATCAGAACAACCGAGTGCTCTTGCAGGTTGTGGCTTTCACCCGGGATGTACGAAATGACTTCGTAACCGTTGGTCAGGCGCACTTTGGCAACCTTACGCATAGCCGAGTTCGGCTTCTTCGGCGTGGTGGTATACACGCGGGTGCAGACGCCGCGCTTCTGCGGGCACTGCTCCAGGTGCATGGACTTCGAGCGTTTTACTTTGGGCTGCCGCGGTTTGCGGATCAGCTGTTGAATAGTTGGCATTCCGGTTTCTTCCCCGTTTTGCAACACACATGACATGCACGCGCGTTGCGTGCGGCTAACTTCGCTGCGCCAATGCGTCCACAAGCGCAAAACCCGCGAGCGTTCCCATTCCGAGGTGAACGTCGCGGTTGGTTATCAGAGGGCGCGAACTGCAAAATTGTCCGGGCCTTGACCAGTTCAATACTGAAATCGGTTTTGGGGCGGCCCCCGGTACCGAGATGACGGGCGTATAGGGGGAGTCGGCCCGACTGTCAACAGCCCCGGCAGATGCCCGCCCGCCTTGCAGCCGTGCGTCGCGGCGGAAGCGACATCGGTTGCGGTGTCACATCCCTCGGGGCATAGTCCGCACTGGTGTATTCCTACCGGAAGTGAAGATGCAAGTCATTGGTCTGTGCCGTTTCTCCTACCCGGCCATCGGCGGGTTCCAGACCATGCACGAGTCGGTCGAAGCGCGCCGGCGCTATCTGTATGACCCCCGGCGTCTGGACGCGCGGTTCCGCCTGTTCGAGGCCTGTGCCCTGCCCGCCCTGCGCGCCCAGACGGATCCGCGGTTTCAGTTTGTGATCGTGACCGGGACCTGCCTGCCTCGGGTCGCCCGCGATCGTCTGAACGACCTGACTTCGGGCATGAAACAAGTGCAAATCGTCTCGCGGGAACCCGGCCGGCATCGCTCTGTCATGAAGGACGTCCTGAACCGGGCACGCTTGAACCCTGACCTGCCATGCCTGCAATTCCGTCATGATGACGACGACGCGATAGCGGTAGATTTCGTCGAATTGCTGCGCCGCGCGGTTCAGGACGCCGAAGGGCTGGTGCGGCGCAACAAGATGGTTGCCATCGATTTCAATCACGGCTTTCTTGCCCGGTTCGACGCCAGCGGAATCCAGGCCACGCCGGTTCACCGGTCCCTGCTGGGTGTTGGTTTTGGGATGTATGTGCGTGGCGGTTGTGAGCTGACGATCATGAACTTTGCCCACCAAAAGATCGGCAACTTCATGCCAGTCATCAGCCAGAACGAACCGCCGATGTGGGTGCGCACTCTCAACGGGTTCAACGATTCACCCAACACCCGCACAAGCAAGGCCAAGCTGGAACCGTTGACCCCCGCTCTGGCAAAGCAGTTCGAAACCCGGTTTGCAATTGATCCGGCGGTGGTCCGACGCGTCTATTCGGACGCCTGAAGTGCCCGCTCGCGAAAGAGGGTGAACAGGCCCGCGGTGACCACCAGTGCGGCACCCAGCATGGTGATCCGGTCAGGCCAATCTCCGAATACCGCCCATCCCAGACCCAAGGCCCAGATCAGGCTCGAGTATCGGAACGGCGCGACAAAGCTGACCTCGCCAACGCGCATCACCATGACGCTGAAGAGATACCCCAGCAGGACGAAAACTGCTGCCGAGGCAATCAACATCCCCGACCCGGCCGTCATCGGCACCCAACCCTGGAAGACCGAGGCAATTGCCGCACCGGTGGTAATCGTCAATGAGGTTGCCAAAGTGACGACCATCGACGGCACCTCGGGCGACATTCGGCGGGTGATCAAATCCCGAGCCGTCACGCAGATGACGGCAATCAAGGCATACATGGCGTAGATGCTGAATCCGTCCGGACCCGGTCGCACGATCAGCAACATGCCTGCAAACCCCAATGCAATGGCCATGATCCGCCGCCACCCGATCTGTTCCGAAAAGAACAGGGCCGCACCCAGGGTTACGGTCAGCGGCAGGGCCTGCAGAACCGCGGTCACATTGGCCAGCGGCATGTGCATCAAAGCCGTGAGGAAGAAGAACGTCGCCGACAATTCCGCCACGCAACGAAAAGCCACCAACCAGCGGTCGTGCCGCCCGAACCGCAGATGCAATGCCCCCAGATGCCGCGCCAACGCAAAAACCAGGATGGTCGCCAACAACCCACGCAGAGCCACCAGTTGGAACAGTGGCACCTCCTGACCAGCCGCTTTGACCAGCGTGTCGTTCACAGTGAATGCGGCCATGCTGCCCATCATCAGCAGGGCGCCTTTGACGTTCGGTGTCATTGCCGTGGCCCGGTTTCAATCTGGTCCCGGCATTGGCATCTCACCTGAGCAGATTGTCAACTTGTGATACGGCCAATTCGATTTTGTTTGGTCCGATCGCAGTTGTACCTGATCACTGCCATGGGGTGGGTTTCTGCGTTGCCGCCTACAGGTAGTTCAGCTTCTGCGTGACCCAGAACAGTATCTCTGCAAGTGGCGAAATCGGCCCGGCCTTGTCGGTCATCACAAGCGCGGTGCCCGACGCGCCGAATTGAAGTGTTTCCAGAGGTACATCGCCAGGAAGTTCGATGAGGACCGGAAAGCTGGTGATCCCGACAAGTTCGCGCATTGAAGGTAAACCGGAGCGGAGATCCAGTGCGCCCTCTGACAAGGCCGGCGGGAACCCCGAAATAGTTCCCGTGATCTCGGATCCCGGCTGGGTTCGCAGCGCCACACGGATTTCATCGCCAAGGCCGACATTGGATCGGCTGGATTGGGGCAGCGAGGCCACCAACGCGTGGTTCGTCGGATCTATGAAGGTCAATGCGCCCTGGAATGTTGTCGCGCGATTGCCCGGGCGCAGCGTGACCGCACTGACGATCCCTTCGCCCGGCGCGTAGACTTCCGTCTGCTTGAGGTTCCATTCGGCCTGCGCAAGCGCCTGTTCGGCCTCCACGACCGCCACATCCTCACCGTCGATCTGAGCTGCAATCCGGCGCTCCAGCCCCGCTTTTCGCGCTTCTGCTGCACGAATGCTTGCGGTGAGCTGTTCGATCGTCGCGACCGCTTCCTGCAGTTTGAAGGTGGTGGATGCGCCACGCTCTTCCAGTTGAACGATGTCATCCCGCCGCTGCTGCCCAAAAACAAGTTGCGCGGTCAATGAAGCGATATCGGCTTCGGCAGCCGCCAGATCCGTGGTCAATTGGTCCGCTGCCGACCGGGCGGCTTCCAGAGATGCCTCCAGCCGCGCTACCTCGAGCACGTAGAATTCGGGATCGATTCTGAACAAGAGATCGCCTTCGTTGACCTTCTGGTTCGGCTCAACGGCAACTTCGACGACCGTTCCGGAGACATTAGGCACAATGCTTGTCTGAACACCCAGAACCGACACAGGCCCCGTAGGCGCCGTGTGGTTGAGTGCGCCGATGACAACCAACGCGACGACGGCGGCCCCACCGTATGAAACGGTCTTCCAGAAGCCATTCCAGGGCAGCAGGCTGAACTTGGAGAAGACCAGCCAAATCACGCCAAAATACAATCCAAGGACTATGAGCATCCGATCAAGACCCGTGTTGAGTTCCAAACAGTGATGACGGGAGCAATTCCATTACCACATTCTGATTTTTGAGTATGCAGCAGTTCCGTTTGAAATCACAGTGTTTGGATCGAACCCTGGCCGCTTCCGGCACCGGCCGAAACAAAAAAGGCCCCGCGGAACCGCAGGGCCTTTCTGAGTTTCTCGTCGCCGATATTATTCGCGGCTTTCCGGAGTTTCCACCAGCGAGTCCAGCTCATCGCCGACCATGTCATCATCCATCATCGGAGCGGCCAGCGCGGCTGCGGCCTCGGCCTCTTCGCGACGTGCCTCGATGACGACATTGTCACGCTGCTGCGCGATCTGGCGGACACGCTGTGTCGCACCACCGGTACCGGCCGGGATCAGACGGCCGACGATGACGTTCTCTTTCAGGCCAACCAGCTTGTCCTTCTTGCCCTGAACCGAAGCTTCGGTCAGCACACGGGTGGTTTCCTGGAACGACGCCGCCGAGATGAACGAACGCGTTTGCAGCGATGCCTTGGTGATCCCCAGAAGGATCGGCTCGCCCTGGGCCGGACGACCACCGCGGGCGATGGTCTTTTCGTTGGCCGCGTCGAACTCCTGCTTGTCGACATGTTCGCCCTTCAGCAAGGTGGTGTCGCCCGAGTCCAGGATCTCCCACTTCTGCAGCATCTGGCGCACGATGACCTCGATGTGCTTGTCGTTGATCTTCACGCCCTGCAGGCGGTAGACCTCTTGCACCTCGTTGATCATGTAATCGGCCAGCGCCTCGACACCCATGATCGACAGGATGTCGTGCGGAGCAGGGTTGCCGTCCATGATGTAGTCACCCTTCTGCACGAAGTCGCCTTCCTGCACCGGGATGTGCTTGCCCTTGGGCACCATGTACTCGATCGTCTCCAGCGACTCATCGACCGGCTCGATACTGATGCGGCGCTTGTTCTTGTAGTCGCGGCCAAAGCGCACGTAACCATCGGCTTCCGCGATGATTGCGTGATCTTTCGGACGACGCGCTTCGAACAGTTCGGCCACACGCGGCAGACCACCGGTGATGTCCTTGGTCTTGGCGCCTTCACGCGGGATACGCGCAACAACGTCACCGGCTTCGATCTTCTGACCGTCTTCGACCGACAGGATCGCGTCCACAGACATCGGATAGTGAACCGGGTTGCCCGCATCGTTGCGGACCGGCTCGCCGTTGTCGTCCACCAGAATAATCTCGGGCTTCAGATCGCTGCCTTTAGGGGCCGCGCGCCAGTCGATCACGATCTTCTGGGTCATGCCGGTTGCATCGTCGGTCTCGTCGCGGACAGCAATGCCCGAAACCAGGTCGACGTATTTTGCGGTACCGGCTTTCTCGGCAATGATCGGCAGGGTGTAGGGGTCCCACTCGAACAGCTTGTCGCCGCGCTTGACCTTGGTGCCTTCCTTGACGAACAGCTTCGAACCGTAGCCCAGCTTGAAGCTGGCGCGCTCTTCGCCGTGCTCATCCTTGATCACCAGCTTCATGTTCCGGCCCATGACCAGACTTTCGCCGGCGGCATTGACCAGAATCTGCGGGTTCTCAAAGGCAACGACACCGTCCTGGTTCGCTTCCTGGAACGACTGCTGACCACCTTGCGCAACACCACCGATGTGGAAGGTCCGCATCGTCAGCTGCGTACCCGGTTCACCGATCGACTGCGCGGCGATGATGCCGACAGCCTCACCGGTGTTCACCATGGTCCCGCGTGCAAGGTCACGACCGTAGCAGGTTGCACAGACACCTTCCTCGGACTCACAGGTCAGAGGTGAGCGGATGCGCATCGAGGCAACACCGGCCTCGTCGATCGTATCGGCCATGCGTTCGTCGATCAGCTGTCCGGCGGCGACGATGACCTCGTCGGTTCCCGGACGCAGAACGTCATCTGCGGCCACACGGCCCAGAACGCGTTCCGCCAGCGATGCGACGACTTCACCGTCATTGACCGCAGCTTCGGCCGTGATCGCACGGTCGGTTCCACAATCAACCTCGCGCACGATGCAATCCTGCGCCACGTCAACAAGACGACGGGTCAGGTAGCCCGAGTTCGCCGTCTTCAGAGCGGTATCCGACAGACCCTTACGGGCACCGTGGGTCGAGTTGAAGTATTCAAGAACGGTCAGACCTTCCTTGAAGTTCGAGATGATCGGCGTCTCGATGATGTCGCCGTTCGGCTTGGCCATCAGGCCGCGCATGCCGCCCAGCTGCTTCATCTGGGTTACCGAGCCACGCGCACCGGAGTGCGCCATCATGTAGACCGAGTTCGGCTCTTTGTCGGCGCCGCCCTCATCCTTGGCCACGGCCGAGATGGTGCGCATCATGGCTTCGGTTACGCGGTCGTTACACTTCGACCAGGCATCGACAACCTTGTTGTACTTTTCGCCCTGAGTGATCAGGCCGTCCATGTACTGCTGTTCGAAGTCTTTCACCTGTTCGCGGGTTTCGTCCACGATGCCCCACTTGTCCTCGGGGATCACCATGTCGTCCTTGCCGAACGAAATACCGGCCTTGAAAGCTTCCTTGAAGCCCATCGACATGATCTGGTCGCAGAAGATCACCGACTCTTTCTGGCCGCAGTAGCGGTAGACGGTGTCGATCACCTGTTGCACTTCTTTCTTCCGCAACAGGCGGTTGACCAGTTCAAACGGTGCCTTGTTGTTCTTGGGCAGCAGAGCCCCCAAGCGAACACGGCCCGGCGTGGTTTCAAAACGCTTCTGAACCTCGTTGCCTTCTTCGTCGATCTGGGTGATCCGCGCGGTGATTTTCGAGTGCAGGTGCACCTCGCCCGCGTCCAGCGCGTGCTGGACTTCGTCGATCGAACCAAAGACCTTGCCTTCGCCGGGCATGCCTTCGCGTTCCAGGGTCACGTAGTAGAGACCCAGGATCATGTCCTGCGACGGAACGATGATCGGAGCGCCGTTTGCAGGCGACAGAACGTTGTTCGTCGACATCATCAGAACACGCGCTTCCAGCTGCGCCTCAAGGCTCAGCGGGACGTGAACGGCCATCTGGTCACCGTCGAAGTCGGCGTTGAAGGCCGAACAGACCAGCGGGTGCAGCTGGATGGCTTTACCTTCGATCAGGACCGGCTCGAACGCCTGAATGCCAAGACGGTGCAGTGTCGGCGCACGGTTCAGCATGACTGGGTGTTCGCGGATCACCTCGTCGAGGATATCCCACACTTCGGGACGCTCTTTCTCGACCAGCTTCTTCGCCTGCTTCACGGTCGAAGACAGACCCTTGGCTTCAAGGCGCGAGTAGATGAACGGCTTGAACAATTCCAGCGCCATCTTCTTGGGCAGACCACACTGGTGCAGCTTGAGCTCGGGGCCGGTCACGATGACCGAACGGCCCGAGAAGTCGACGCGCTTGCCCAGAAGGTTCTGACGGAAGCGGCCCTGCTTGCCTTTCAGCATGTCCGACAGCGATTTCAGCGGACGCTTGTTGGCGCCGGTGATCACGCGGCCACGACGGCCGTTGTCAAACAGAGCATCAACAGATTCCTGCAGCATCCGCTTTTCGTTGCGGACGATGATGTCAGGTGCACGCAGTTCGATCAGGCGCTTCAGACGGTTGTTCCGGTTGATGACACGGCGATACAGATCATTCAGATCCGAAGTCGCAAAACGGCCACCATCCAGCGGAACCAGCGGACGCAGTTCCGGCGGAATGACCGGAATCACGGTCATCACCATCCACTCGGGCCGGTTGCCGGACTCGAGGAAGGATTCAACAACCTTCAGACGCTTGATGATCTTCTTGGGCTTCAGCTCGCCGGTGGCTTCGGCCAGATCAGCGCGCAGTTGCTCGGCTTCGGCTTCCAGATCGATCTGGGCCAGCATCTCACGGATGGCTTCGGCACCGATATTCGCGGTGAACGCGTCCATGCCATAAGCATCCTGCGCGTCCATGTACTCTTCCTCGGTCAGCATCTGGCCGTAGGTCAGGTCCGTCAGACCGGGCTCGATGACGACATAGTTTTCAAAGTACAGAACCCGTTCCAGATCGCGCAGCGTCATGTCCAGCATCAGACCGATGCGGGACGGCAGCGATTTCAGGAACCAGATATGCGCGACGGGCGCGGCCAGTTCGATGTGGCCCATACGCTCGCGGCGGACCTTCTGCAGGGTGACTTCCACACCGCATTTCTCGCAGACGACGCCGCGATACTTCATCCGCTTATATTTGCCGCACAGACATTCGTAGTCTTTGATCGGGCCAAAGATACGGGCGCAGAACAGGCCGTCACGTTCGGGCTTGAACGTCCGGTAGTTGATGGTTTCGGGTTTCTTGATCTCGCCATAGGACCAAGACAGGATCCGCTCGGGCGACGCCAACGAGACCTTGATCTCGTCGAAAACCTTGGGCGGCGTCAGCGGGTTGAACGGGTTGTTGGTGATTTCCTGGTTCATTTGTTACCTCAAATCTTGCGGAAGGGGGGACGAGAGAAAGGGCAGCGCCCTTACTCCTCAACCTCCGCATCCAGGAGTTCCATATTCAGGCCGAGGCCACGGACTTCTTTAACCAGAACGTTGAACGATTCCGGTACGCCCGCCTCGAAGTTATCCTCGCCCTTGACGATCGACTCATAGACCTTGGTCCGGCCGGCGACGTCATCCGATTTCACGGTGAGCATCTCCTGCAGGGTGTAGGCGGCGCCGTAAGCTTCCAGAGCCCAGACCTCCATCTCACCAAAGCGCTGACCACCGAACTGCGCCTTGCCGCCCAGCGGCTGCTGGGTCACCAGGCTGTACGGCCCGGTCGAACGCGCGTGGATCTTGTCGTCCACCAGGTGGTGCAGTTTCAGCAGGTACTTGATGCCCACGGTCACCGGACGCGCGAACTGCTCGCCGGTGCGGCCGTCGAACAGGATCGACTGACCGCTTTCCGAGAAACCGGCGCGGATCAGCGCGTCGTTGACGTCGGCCTCTTTGGCGCCGTCAAAGACCGGGGTTGCGATCGGAACACCGCGGGTCACGTTGCTGGCCGCTTCGATCAGCTGATCTTCGTCCATGCCGCTGATGCCCTCTTCGTAGACATCCTCGCCATAGGCGTGTTTCATCGCGTCACGGACCGGTGTCAGGTCGCCCGAGCGGCGGTATTCCTGCAGCGCCTCGTCGATCTTCAGACCCAGACCGCGCGCGGCCCAACCCATGTGGGTTTCAAGGATCTGACCGACGTTCATACGCGACGGCACGCCCAGAGGGTTCAGACAGAAGTCGACCGGAGTACCATCCGCAAGGAACGGCATGTCCTCCATCGGCACGACCTTCGAGATCACACCCTTGTTGCCGTGACGGCCGGCCATCTTGTCGCCCGGCTGCAGCTTGCGCTTCACGGCGATGAAGACCTTGACCATCTTCATCACGCCCGGCGGCAGGTCGTCGCCACGGCGGACCTTCTCGACCTTGTCCTCGAAACGGGCATCCAGGGCGCGTTTCTGCACCTCGTACTGCTCGTTCAGAGCCTCGACGATCTGGGCGTCCTTCTCGTCTTCCAGCGCCAGCTGCCACCACTGACCGCGGGTCAGCGACTCGAGCAGCTCTTCGGTGATCTCCGACCCCGCCTTGACGCCTTTCGGCCCCTTGACGGCGGTTTTGCCCAGGATCATCGACTTGAGACGCGCATAGATGTTGCGGTCGAGGATCGCCAGTTCGTCGTCCCGGTCACGGGCCAGACGTTCGACTTCCTCACGCTCGATCTGCAGCGCACGCTCGTCTTTCTCGACGCCGTGACGGTTGAAGACGCGGACTTCGACGACCGTACCGTAATCGCCCGGTTTCACGCGCAGCGAGGTATCGCGCACGTCAGATGCCTTTTCACCAAAGATGGCGCGCAGCAGCTTTTCTTCCGGGGTCATCGGGCTTTCGCCCTTCGGAGTGATCTTGCCTACCAGAATATCGCCCGGCTCAACATCCGCACCGATGTAAACGATGCCCGCCTCGTCGAGGTTGCGCAGCGCTTCTTCACCGACGTTCGGGATGTCGCGGGTGATCTCTTCCGGACCCAGCTTGGTGTCACGGGCGGCGACTTCGAATTCCTCGATATGGACCGAGGTAAAGACGTCGTCACGTGCGATACGTTCCGAGATCAGGATCGAGTCTTCGTAGTTGTAACCGTTCCACGGCATGAACGCGACGACCACGTTCTTACCCAAGGCCAGTTCACCCATATCGGTCGACGGACCATCGGCAATGACTTCGCCCTTCTGGACGGTGTCACCCACCTTGATCAGCGGACGCTGGTTAATGCAGGTGTTCTGGTTCGACCGCTGGAATTTGCGCAGACGATAGATGTCAACGCCGGCATCGCCCAGCTCCAGATCTTCGGTGGCGCGGATAACGATACGCTGGGCATCAACCTGGTCGATGATGCCGGCACGTTTCGCCTGGATCGCAGCACCCGAGTCGATCGCAACCTTTTCCTCAATCCCGGTACCGACCAGCGGCGCCTCGGCCCGCAGCAGCGGAACCGCCTGACGTTGCATGTTCGAGCCCATCAGAGCGCGGTTGGCGTCGTCATTTTCAAGGAACGGGATCAGCGATGCAGCAACCGAAACCAGCTGTTTCGGCGACACGTCGATCAGGTCCACATTTTCGCGCGGGGCAAGCGTGTAGTCACCGGCCTGACGGGTCGAGACCAGATCGTTGATGAACTTGCCATCCGTATCCAGCGTCGCGTTGGCCTGAGCCACGGTGTGACGCATCTCCTCGGTCGCGGACATGTAGTGGACCTCGTCGGTCACCTGCCCGCCTTTCACAACGCGATAGGGGGTTTCGATGAAACCGTACTTGTTCACGCGGGCAAAGGTGGCCAGCGAGTTGATCAGACCGATGTTCGGACCTTCAGGCGTTTCAATCGGGCACATCCGGCCATAGTGGGTCGGGTGCACGTCGCGCACCTCAAAACCCGCACGCTCGCGCGTCAGACCACCCGGGCCAAGCGCCGACAGGCGGCGTTTGTGGGTGACTTCCGACAGCGGGTTGGTCTGGTCCATGAACTGCGACAGCTGCGAGCTGCCGAAGAATTCACGCACGGCGGCCGCCGCCGGTTTCGCGTTGATCAGGTCCTGCGGCATGACGGTGTCGATCTCGACCGACGACATGCGCTCTTTGATGGCGCGTTCCATGCGCAGCAGGCCGACGCGGTACTGGTTTTCCATCAGTTCACCGACCGAGCGCACACGACGGTTGCCTAGGTGGTCGATGTCGTCCACGTCGCCTTTGCCGTCACGAAGCTCGACCAGTGCCTTGATGCAGGCCACGATGTCTTCGCGGCGCAGAGTCCGCAGGGTGTCCGGAGCATCCAGGTTCAGGCGCATGTTCATCTTCACGCGGCCAACGGCCGACAGATCATAGCGCTCGCTGTCGAAGAACAGGGTGTCGAACAGAGCCGACGCGGCCTCGACGGTGGGCGGCTCGCCCGGACGCATGACGCGGTAGATGTCCATCAGCGCGCTTTCGCGGCCCATGTTCTTGTCCTGCGCCATGGTGTTGCGGATGTACGGACCGACGTTGATGTTGTCGATGTCCAGAACCGGAATATCGGTGATGCCGGCATCGATCAGCTCCTTCACGGTGCCGCCGATCAGCTCGCCATCCTTGTCATATTCCAGCGTCAGCTCATCACCGGCTTCGACATAGATCGCACCGGTTTCTTCATTGATGATGTCCTTGGCGACGAACTTGCCGACGATGTGGTCGAACGGCACCAGTAGGTCAGTGACCTTGCCCTCGTCGATCAGCTGTTTGACCGCGCGCGGGGTGACCTTCTTGCCGGCTTCGGCAATCACTTCACCGCTTTTTGCGTCGATCAGGTCATAGGTGGGGCGGGTGCCGCGCACACGTTCGGGGAAGAACGGGGTGACCCAGCCCTTCTTCTTGTTCAGCTTGTAGGACACGGTGTCGTAATACGCGTCCATGATCGCTTCCTGGTCCAGGCCCAGGGCATAGAGCAGCGTGGTCACCGGCAGTTTGCGGCGACGGTCGATGCGTGCGTAGACGATGTCCTTGGCGTCGAACTCGAAGTCCAGCCAGCTGCCGCGGTACGGGATAATGCGGCAGGCAAACAGCAGCTTGCCCGAGGAGTGAGTCTTGCCCTTGTCGTGGTCGAAGAACACACCGGGCGACCGGTGCATCTGGGACACGATCACGCGCTCGGTGCCGTTCACGATGAAGGTGCCGTTCGGCGTCATCAGGGGCATGTCGCCCATGAACACGTCCTGTTCCTTGATGTCCTTGACCGATTTGGCCCCGGTGTCTTCGTCGACATCAAACACGATCAGGCGCAGAGTGACCTTCAGCGGCGCGCTGTAGGTCATATCGCGCTGCATGCACTCTTCAACGTCGTATTTCGGCTTTTCCAGCTCGTATTTCACGAATTCCAGCACGGAAGTTTCGTTGAAATCCTTGATCGGAAAGACCGATTGGAACACGCCATTGATACCTTCGCCGTCGGTCGGCTGGTCGGCATCGCCAGAGCGCAGGAATAGATCATAGGAGGATTTCTGGACCTCGATGAGGTTCGGCATTTCCAGGACTTCGCGGATTTTGCCGTAGTATTTCCGAAGACGTTTCTGGCCAAGGAACGATTGAGCCATGTCAGATGTCACCTTTCGATGTTCTCAGCGGGCAAAAACACCGTCGGGCCCCGGCGCCTTGCACATACGAGACGACACGTCCGGATCAATTCGTGGCCACCGTCCCGAATGGTAGCCTCCCGATCCGCGAACCGCGTCTTAGAAAACGCCCCAGCACATGAGGCCCTTTCTAAGACAGGTTCGGCTGGACCCGGATTTCTCCGGGCCCAGCCAAATTCCACGGCGCATCCGCGATGCACCGAAAGACAGGCTTAGGCCAGCTCGACCTCGGCGCCAGCTGCTTCCAGCTTGCCCTTGATCTCTTCGGCTTCTGCCTTGTCCACGCCTTCTTTGATCTTGCCGCCGGCTTCGACCAGTTCCTTGGCTTCTTTCAGGCCCAGGCCGGTGATGCCGCGAACTTCTTTGATGACGTTGATTTTCGAAGCGCCGGCGTTCTTCAGAACGACGTCGAATTCGGTTTTCTCTTCCTCAGCTGCACCGCCGGCATCGCCAGCTGCGCCTGCGACCATGACGGCGCCGCCAGCTGCGGGTTCGATGCCGTACTCGTCCTTGAGGATGGTTTTCAGTTCTTGTGCTTCCAGCAGGGTCAGACCAACGATCTCTTCTGCCAGTTTCTTCAGATCAGCCATTGTATCAGCTCTTTCCGTTTACAGTGTGTGTTCCAACGTCAGGGCATGTGCCCCACGCAGATCATTCAGTGCCAACCGCTTACGCAGCTTCCGCCTTCTCTTCGATGGTGGAAAGGATGCTTGCGATGTTGCTTGCAGGTGCGCCAATTGCACCGGCGATGTTCGAAGCAGGCGCGCCGATGCAGCCCACGATCGAAGCAATAAGCTCTTCACGCGACGGCATTTTCGACACGGCTGTGACACCAGCCCGGTCCAGAGCGTTCTCGCCCATTGCACCGCCAAGGATCTCGAACTTCTGGTTCTCCTTAGCGAAGTCCTCGGCTACCTTGGCTGCTGCCACGGGGTCCTCGGAATAGGTCAGAACAGTCATACCCGTCAGCAGGTCAGCAATGCTCGCACATGGCTTACCGTCGAGGGCGATTTTGGCGAGCCTGTTCTTGGCAACACGCACGGAGCCGCCCGCGTCACGAGCACGTGCGCGAAGGTCCTGCATCTCGGCAACTGTCAGACCGGCGTAGTGAGCAACCACTACGACGCCAGAGCTTTCGAAGATTTGGCCGAGTTCCTCGACCACTTTCTCTTTCTGGGCTCTATCCACAGTTCTCTCCAAGTTAGGGGCGATATTTCACCCCGGCTCATATTTGCCGAGGGCTGCGCCCCGGCGTTCAGGTCCGTTGTTACGGGATTGGCCAAAATGCGCCCGAGGGTCAGGACCCTCGAAATTCTTTGGTCTTACCCGTCTCAGGCAGGGAATTAAGGGGCCGGAAGGACCCACCCACCGTCTTGGACGAAACGAAATAAAGCGCACGACGAATCGCACGCTTTATTCCGCAGCCCTCTTTAGGGTAGATGGCCGGGGTTTCCAAGGGGTAAATTGCCCGAACCCCAAGCCGGTAGACAATGACCGCAAACCCGAACAGGATCAACGGATGATCAAGTTGAAATCCATTTCCAAGCCGCAATTCCTGTTTCGTCAGATTTCTCGCCAATTATGGGTTCGTACCAGCCTGATCGCCGCTCTCGCCGTGGTCAGCGCGGGGATTGGCACCTACCTCGGCGGCTTCGTCCCCGACTTTCTCGCACAACGGCTGAGCACCGAGGCCGTGGCAAAGATCCTCGGCATTCTGGCGTCATCCATGCTGGCGGTCACGACCTTTTCGCTGTCGATCATGGTCGCGGCACAGCGATGGGCCTCGAACCAGTCCTCCCCCCGCGCCCAGCAGGTGATCGAAGAAGACAGTGTCTCGCAAAATGTGCTGGCCACGTTTCTCGGCGCATTCATCTTCGCGCTCGTATCGCTGATCCTTGTCGAAACCGGGGTCTACACCCAGCAATCCATCGCCGTTGCGCTTGCGTTCACCTTGGTGGTGATCTTTTTGGTGACACTGGCGCTCTTGCTCTGGATCGACCAATTGCCCAGCTATGGCAGCATCTCCGAAACGGCACGCAAGATAGAAAAAAACGCCAGGGACACCATGACCCGAGCCATGGAACTGCCGTGCCTCGGCGCCATTCCATATCAAGCCGCCGCGGATGTTCCGCGAACCGGGCACGACGTGCGGGCCAGTTCGACTGGGAACGTGCGCCACGTGGATGTCGGCATGCTGCATTCCTGCGCCGAAGAGAACGACTGCGAGATCTGGATCATGGCGCTGCCGGGGCAGTTCGTGACCGAAGGCCAACCCCTGGCCAGAGCGACCCGGAAAATGGATGGTGAAACCATCCGGGAAGCCTTCGTGATCGGGACCGAGCGCAGCTTCAATCAAGACCCCCGCTTTGGCATTCAAACCCTGTCCGAAATCGCGCAGCGCGCGCTCTCACCGGGTATCAACGACCCGATGACTGCAATTCAGATGGTCGAGAGGTTGCTGCGGGTTCTCCTCCCACTTGGCTCGCGGCCCACCCAGCCCGCCGACCCGCAATTCCCGAGAATCCATGCCCCGGAGATCGCGATCGACACATTCCTGCGTGACGCTTATGCGGCCATTTCCCGGGATGCCGGTGACAAGGTCGAAGTCCACGAGGCCATTCTCAGCGCGCTGACCCGACTGACGCAGACTCAAGACGGTGCAATGACAACCGCGGCCCACGCGGCTGCGAACCAGGCATTGACCGTTGCCGAGCGCGACCTCAGGCTGGAGGCCGACAAGGCACGCGTGCGCGAAATACCCAATCAGGTCACAGTCGAACCTGCTATTTGAGAGCAAAAGAAAACCCCGGGCAGGATGACCGCCCGGGGTTCGAATTTCCGAAAGAACGTGTCGGCTTATTCGCCCGAAGCTTGCGCCACATCCACGGTCACGCCGGGGCCCATGGTCGAGCTCAGCGCGATTTTCTTCATATAGGTGCCCTTGGCGCCCGACGGCTTCGCCTTGGCAACGGCCGAGATGAAGGCGCGGACGTTTTCCGCCAGCTTGGCTTCGTCGAACGACGCCTTGCCAACGCCTGCGTGCACGACACCACCTTTTTCCGCCTTGAACTGAACTTCACCGCCCTTGGCTGCTTCCACGGCCGCTTTCACGTCCATGGTCACGGTGCCGACCTTGGGGTTCGGCATCAGGTTGCGGGGGCCAAGAACCTTACCCAGACGACCGACGATCGGCATCATGTCCGGGGTTGCGATGCAACGATCAAAGTCGATGTTGCCGGCCTGGATGCTTTCCATCAGGTCCTCGGCGCCGACGATGTCCGCACCGGCTTCTTTCGCCTCGTCAGCCTTGGGGCCGCGCGCGAAGACAGCAACGCGCATGTCCTTGCCGGTGCCGTTGGGCAGACCGACGACGCCGCGCACCATCTGGTCTGCGTGACGGGTGTCGACGCCCAGGTTCATGGCGATTTCGATGGTTTCGTCAAACTTCGACGTTGCGTTGGCCTTGACCAGTGCAACAGCCTCTTCGACCGACAGGTTTTCCTTGCCGGCGACGGCTTCGCGCGCTGCGCGGGTACGTTTACCGAGTTTTGCCATCTTACTTCACCTCGATGCCCATGGAACGGGCCGAGCCCAGGATGATCTTCATTGCGCCTTCGACGTCGTTGGCGTTCAGATCCTTCATTTTGGCTTCGGCGATCTCGCGCACTTGCTTGGTGGTCACGGTTGCCACGGTCTCACGGCCGGGGTTCTCCGCGCCACGGGGGCGGTTGCGCTTGCCGACCGGCTTCAGACCGGCCGCCTTCTTCAGGTAGTAAGACGCGGGCGGCGTCTTGATGTCCATGGTGAAGGACTTGTCCTGATAGTAGGTGATCACTGTCGGGCACGGAGCGCCGGGCTCCATGTCTGCGGTCTTGGCGTTGAACGCCTTGCAGAATTCCATGATGTTGATGCCGCGCTGACCCAGCGCCGGACCAACTGGCGGCGACGGATTCGCCTGACCTGCAGGAACCTGCAGCTTCATCGTACCAGCAAGCTTCTTGGCCATTTGGTTTTCCTTTCAACGTGAATGGGACGCGTCCCATCCGGTTTTATGTTGCGTGGTCCGATCCGGAATCGCGATCCCTGCGATCTCCCACGAGAGAATCTCGCCCGAAGACGATAGGGGCGGCGTTTACAGGGGAACGAATGGGTTGGCAAGAGCATGCCACTGAAAACCGGATGGCTGGCGAAGCCTCCTCCCCAACGGCGTTCGCCGGCATGCAGGCTCCGCCCCCGCTATGGACCGGCAGACGCCTCCGGCTGAACGGCGCGCTGGTAGAGGTGCCAAGTGGTATGCCCAAGGATCGGCAACGTAAAGACAAGCCCCAGAAACGCCGGCACCAGCGACAACAGCATCGTGACCGAGATGATGGCCGCCCAGCCAAGCATGACCACAGGGCTTTCGGCGACAACGCGGAGCGATGTAAGCATGGCCGTTACGAAATCGGTGTCGCGATCCAGCAGCAAGGGCATGGCAACAACAGTCACCGAAAACAGAACGGCGGACAGAAACGCGCCGACGCAGGTGCCAACTGCCAGGAAAGCCCAGCCTTGGGGGGTAAAGAACACGGTGTTCAGGAAACCGTCGAAATCCGAAAACGAGGCATTCTGCAGGATGATCGCCAACCAAAGCCGAACCTGGTAGATCCATACCCAGAAAACGAACAGCGTAACGAAGGCCATCCAGCCCATCTCCCGCTTACGCTGATTGGCCATGACCGTCAGTATTTCCGACCAGCCAAAATCCTCTCCGGCCTGAAGTCGACGCGACATCTCATAGAGGCCTGCAGCGGCGAAAGGGGCGACCAGCGGAAATCCCACGACGGCGGGAATGATCATCCAAATCTTGCCAAGCCAGACCAGGCTCCAGACCAGCAGAAACCCGAAAACGGCATAGAACAGTCCGAAAAATCCGCTCATTATGGGACGCGCCAGAAAGTCGGAAAACCCGGCCTTCAGCGAGTCGGTGATGTCGGCGGCGGTGACCGTGTTGACCACAGGGATCGTCCGCTGAGGCGGGGTCAGCTCGTCGGGTGGCGTGGGGCCTGCAGCCTTGGATGTCATGACAGAGTCCTCCCAAAGCATCACTGCGCGCAAATCCTCTGGCCCACGAGCCCGGCTGCGCAACGGTCATACCTGTACCAAGCACAAGTGTGCATCAGGCAAGGAGTTAGGGCAAGCGGCCAAGGCTGTGGCGTAACCTTACCGGCAACCACCAGAAACAGTTGCGCCGCCTGTTACGGCGGCGCGTTCGATTTCTGCACGATCAGTTCCTGCAGGAAAGATCAGCTCTGCTTGGTGACCTGCGTAAAGTCCAGCTCGACCGGAGTTTCGCGCCCGAAGATCGAGACGGTAACCTTCAGCTTCTGGTTCTCGTCGTCCACGCCCTCGACCATACCGTCGAAATCCTCGAACGGGCCGTCGTTGACTTTGACCTTCTCGCCAACCTCGAAGCTGATCATCAGCTTGGGTGCTTCTTCACCTTCCTGAACACGGTTGAGAATCTGGTTCACCTCGGCGTCGCGCATCGGCATCGGGCGGCCCTGCGGACCCAGGAAACCGGTGACCCGGTTGATCGAGTTGATCAGGTGATAGCCCTGATCCGACATTTCCATGTGCACCAGAACGTAGCCGGGCATGAAACGGCGTTCAGTCGTGACCTTCTTGCCCCGGCGCACCTCGATGACCTCTTCGGTGGGAACCAGAACCTCGTCGATCTCGTCCTCAAGGCCGTGCTCGGCCACCGACGTGCGGATCTGCTCTGCGATCTTCTTTTCGAAATTCGAAAGAACGCTGACCGAGTACCACCGTTTCGCCATGAACCTGTCGTCCTTGTTTGCCTTTGGCGCGCCGCGTCGGGCGGACGCACCTGAATTGAAATTTTGTCGCGGTCCGGCCGCGTGTTCCGGAATAAAAAGCGGCGCGCAGTCCGAATCGCCGCACGCCCATCCCGAAAGGTCCCGCGTCAACTACTCTGACATTGCCTGCTGTGCAAGGGGGCAGTGCCGGTCGGGCGCCCGAAGCGGGCGCACCTCGGCGCGATCCGACGGGACCCGGCAGTCGGCTTTAGCTGAACATACCCAGGATCAGTTGCAGACCGCCGCGAATGCCCAGATCCACCAGAGCAAAGAACACGGCAGTCAGAGCCGCCATGATGAACACCATGACCGTGGTCAGCAGAACCTCGCGCCGCGTCGGCCAGACGACCTTTGCAACTTCGGCACGGACTTGCTGAATGAACTGGATCGGGTTTGTGGTGGCCATTAGGCTTGGTCTCTCTGCTAGCGGATGGGCCGGACATAGCCGGGCATTGCGGCAATTTCAAGGGCCGTCGGCATCACGATTGCACCCGGTCAGGACTTGGGGCGATCATCCCACTCGTTGCTCAGAATCCGTCGGGCATCGCCTTCGGGGTCGTCATATTGGTTGCTGCGGACCGTGTAGATGAACGCCACCAGCCCAACACCGCCCAACAGCAGCGAAATCGGTATCAGATAGGCCAGAACTTCCATAAGGATCACCTCAGGCGCAGAGCGTTCAGGGATACGGTAATCGACGATGTGGACATCGCCAAGGCCGCGATCAAGGGCGTCGCAAGGCCGGCAACGGCCAAAGGCACCGCGATGACATTGTAGATCGTCGCAATCTGAAAATTCTCGCGGATGCGCTGCGTCGCCCGGACAGCAGTATGGCAGGCATCGGCGATCGGCGACAGGTCATTGCCTAGCAGAACGATGTCCGAAGCCACACGGGCCGCATCCAGTGCCGAAGCCGGAGAGATCGAGGCATGGGCCGCCGCCAGCGCGGCTGTGTCGTTCAGCCCGTCACCGACCATCAAAACCCGGCGGCCTTGGTCTGCCAGCTTCTGAATGTGTCCCGCCTTGTCCTGCGGCAGTGCCCGCGCGATCCAGGTCTCGATCCCCAGCTTCTCGGCCAGAGCTTTCACGGCGTTGGTCGTGTCCCCGGACATGAGGATGACGTCCTTGCCCGCATCGCGCAAAGCCGCGACCGCGTCGGCGGCGCCGGGGCGCAATGAGTCGGCAAAGCGGAACTCGACCGGGCGATCGTCCCCCACCGCCAACCAAGCCGCGGTGTAATCACCTTCCGTCGCGCCCACCCATTCGGCTCGGCCCAGCCGCACGAGTTGCCCCTGAAACTGGCCTTCGGTCCCGCGACCGGGAATCTCGGTGACGTTTTCAACCTCGGCCGGGGTGTGCCCCTCGGCCCGAGCGGCCCGGGTCAGGGCGACCGCCAGCGGATGCGCCGAAGCCTGTGCCAAGGCCAGAGCGATCTCGATCTCACGGCCTGTGTGTTCGCCACCGTTGACCAGTTGAGGCGCGCCTGATGTGAGCGTTCCGGTCTTGTCGAACACTACGGTGTCGACCTCGGCCAACCGCTCCAACGCGGTGGCGTCCTTGATCAGCATCCCCTTGCGGAACAGCCGCCCCGAGGCTGCGGTGGTGACCGCAGGAACCGCCAACCCCAACGCACAGGGGCAGGTGATGATCAGCACAGCGGCGGCGATGTTCAGAGCTGTGCGCAGATCGCCAGAATAGATGTACCAGCCAACGAAACTGAGTGCGGACAGGATATGAACCCCGGGGGCATACAGCTTGGCCGCCTTGTCCGCCAAGGACGTATAGCGCGACCGCCCGGATTCCGCGATGGCCACAAGATCTGCCATGCGGTGCAGCGAAGTCTCTTCGCCCACCGCCGTTGCCTGAATGGTCAGCGGCCCGGTCAGGTTGACCTCACCCGCGCTGACCTGTGTTCCCGGCTGGGCAAATACCGGCAGGGTTTCACCGGTCAGCAACGACCGGTCCAACTCGGATTCACCGGTCACGATCTTGCCGTCCACCGGCATCCGCCCCCCTGGTCGCACCAGGATCAGGTCACCGACGGCCAGTTCGGCAACAGCGACCTCGCGCTCGGCCCCGTCAACAAGACGGATGGCGCGCGGCACCTCGAGGGCTGTCAGCTCCTCGGCGGCGGAGCGGGCCGCGGCACGGGTGCGGTAATCCAGATAGCGCCCCGCCAGCAGAAAGAACGTCAGCGTCAAAGCCGCATCGAAATAGGCGTGCTCACCGCTCAGCGCCGTTTCCCAAAGCGAAGTGACCAAGGCCAGCAGGATTGCCAGAACGATCGGCACGTCCATGTTCAGGCGGCGAACACGCAGCGCGCTCCACGCGTTGGCAAAAAACGGTTGGGCCGAGAACGCAATGGCCGGGAGGGCGATGGCCGCCGATATCCAGTGAAACATGTCGCGCGTCGCGTCAGTGGCGCCGGACCAGACGGACACTGACAGCAGCATCACGTTCATCGATGCAAAGCCGGCGACCGCGAGCCGCATCAAAAGGTCTCGTCCGGCCTTGTCTGATTGCGTGGCTGACAGGGCACCCGGATCCAGCTCATGCGCCTCGTACCCGGCCCGATCGAGGACCGGGATCAGGTCCGTTGCCCGAACCTCGGGGCCCGCCTTGATCAGAGCGCGCTTGAGCGTCAGGTTGACCCGCGCGTCCTGTATGCCGGGGTGCGCGTTCAACGCACGTTCGACATTGGCAATACAGGCCGAGCAATGAATGCCCGGCAGTGACAGCGCGATCTGAACGTCGACCGGTACCGGCCTGGCCGGTTCCGCCGGGGCCGCGATGCAGCCCGGACAGGCTGCGGTCCCGGATGTCACCTGCGACGACATCGGCCTAACCCTTGATGTACAACGGAATGCGCCGACTGAATTCCGCGCCGTCCGCATCGCGCGCGACGATACGGACATTCCAGTTGCCTTTTCCAAGTGTCGCCGGGGTGGAATACGCCACACCATCAAAGGTGAAGTCCGGCGAAAAATCCTCGCGCATATGAGTTGCGCGGCCGACCACGGCTTGCAGCTCGGCCACCCGCACAGGCACGCCTTGCGCATCCGTGATGCGAAGGATCAGCAGGCCGCCCTTGGTTTCCACGTCTGCATCCCAGCCCAGAGACTGCTGCTCCTGCAGCTTTTCGTTGAACTCCTGACTGGCAACGTAGGAGTTCTTGACCTCGAGCCCGGGAAATGTCGCGACTGCTTTGTATGCCAGCACCAGATTGACGGCGATGATGACCCCGAAGGCCCCGACAAAAACCGCAAGAGCGTGCTTTCCGGTGAATTTGCGCTCGGCCATGGTTCAGTTCCCCCGCCCGTTGAACGTGGTGTCCTTGTAGGCGCGCTCGCCGCTTTGCAGGTCTTCGACCCAGATCCGGACCGGTGTCGTTTCCGCCGATGCGGGCGCTGTATCTTTCGCGGCGACGATGTAAACCCGGGTCAACTGTGCCGTGTCCGCAGTTACGTTTACCGTATCCAGTTCCGTTCCTTCAATCTGAACCTGCAGGCTTGGGTCACCGACCAGAGACAGTTTGAACAGGCGGTCTTCGCCATGTTTGTTCCGCAACCGCACGTCGTAGGTGTTGCGGATCGAACCGTCGGACATGGTCACGAATGTCGGATTGCGCACCGGCGCAACCGTCAGATCGATATCCGACCGGATGAACAACGCAAACAGCAGGCCAAAACCCACCAGCGACCAAAGCGCGGTATACATGATCGTCCGGGGCCGCAGGATGTGCTTCCACACGTTCTTGGGAGGCTGGCCTGCGCGTTCACGCGTTTCGTCGCTGAGCGCCATATAGTCGATCAGACCGCGCGGCTTGCCGATCTTGGCCATCATGTCGTCGCAGGCATCGATGCACAGCGCGCAGGTTATGCACTCCAGCTGTTGTCCATCACGGATGTCGATTCCGACCGGGCAGACATTGACGCAGGCCATGCAATCGATGCAGTCGCCCAGTTCAGAGTCGGCCGTCCGTTTGCCCTTGCCGCGCGGCTCGCCCCGCCATTCTCGGTAGCCAACCACCAGTGTGTCCTCGTCCATCATCGCCGCCTGAATTCGCGGCCACGGACAGGCATAGATGCAGATCTGCTCGCGCGCGAACCCGCCGAAGAAAAAGGTCGTGCCGGTCAGAACCAGCATGGTGGTATAGGCGATCGGATGAGCGTTGCCGGTCACAAGATCCCGCGCAAGGGTCGGCGCATCCGCGAAATAGAACACCCAGGCCCCGCCGGTCGCCAGACCGATCAGGAACCAGACCACCCATTTGGTCAATCGCAGGCGAGCCTTGCGGAAATCCAGCTTCTTCTGACGATGAAGGCGCAGGCGGGCGTTTCGATCGCCCTCGATCCAGCGCTCGACCAGAATGAAAAGGTCGGTCCAAACCGTCTGTGGGCAGGCATAGCCGCACCACACCCGCCCCAAGGCCGACGTAAACAGGAACAGGCCCAAGCCGGCCATGATCAGCAGACCGGCCACAAAGTAGAATTCGTGTGGCCAGATCTCGATCCAGAAGAAGTAAAAGCGGCGGTTCGCAAGATCCAGCAGCACCGCCTGATCCGGAAGGCTGGGCCCCCGATCCCACCGGATCCACGGCGTCACATAGTAGATGCCAAGCGTGACGGCCATTATGATCCATTTGAGGTTCCGAAACTTGCCGGAAACGCGCCGTGGAAAGATCGGTTCCCTTGCGGCGTAAAGGCTGGGGGCTGGGGTGTGATCGCTCACGGCATGGCTCCGGATCTTGCTGTTTGTCGGGCGACTTGTTCCAGATCATACACCGAACAACTTTGACATGGGTCAAAAGCGCATCGCGCAGACACCTTTTGTCACACCTGGTTCGCTTGGCGTTTCAGCCACCCGACGAACGTCTTCACCGCCTTTCTCTGCGGCGTTTGCGCCATCACGATGTGGTAGCCTCGGGCGTCCGGTGCGACATGAAGTTCAACTAGTCTTCCGGCCACGATATCACGTTCGACCAAATGTCGCACCGTCACCGTGACCCCCTGCCCCGCGCGAACGCCCTCAAGGACCAGGTTGCCCGGCAGACTGGTCCGTCCGGCGCCTGGGTCCATGGCCGCCCCATGTTGTGCCAGCCATGTGCTGGCTTCGGTCGTGCCCACCTCTTCCAGCCACGGCAAACGGGCCAGATCAGCCGGCGACCACTCGGATCTGGACCCTAAGAGACTGGGCGCAGCAACGATGACCATCGGGGTTTTCAACAACATCTCGGACCGGACGCCCGGCCAATCGCCTGCCCCGTATCGAATCGCGACATCCACCCCGCCGGGGCGCAGATCGACCAGTTCCGGTGACGGATCCAAGGTCAGATCGATCCCCGGGTGATCCGACCGGAAAATCGGCAGCCGCGGCATCAGCCATGAAGCAGCAAATGAGGAGGTCAGCGAGACGTGTACCGGCCGATCCTCTCCCGCGCGCACCAAGTCCGAGACCGCCGCATGGATGGCGCCAAACCCCAGCTGAACGCTACGGGCCAGGTGTTCGCCATCCGACGTCAGGACCAGAGTCTTGCCCGACCGGTCCAACAGGGTCACGCCCATATGCGCCTCAAGCGCGCGCAACTGCTGGCTTATGGCGGCATGACTTACATTCAACGCATCGCCAGCCTTGACGATGTTTCTGTGCTCGGCGAATGCAGCGAAAGACCGTAGCGCCGATAGTGGCGGAAGGTTCAGCCAGTCCATATGTAACCTCTGCTTACATATGAACACGGTAATTGAGTCGCAAATATCCGGTCAAGAGCCGATGCTGGAACCCGAGTTCATCGCATCAGGAGAAAGACCATGCTGAACATCTACGCTGCTTCCTTCATGACCGCCACGCGGCTGAACGCCCCCAAGCTGCGCGACGCGCCCAAACCGAATGCGCCAAAAAGGAAAAGATGGCTGCCCGCCGGACACTGGTGGGTCAGCAAGAGCCGCGAGTTGGATCCGCGCAACCTTTAGGATCAGATTGCGTGCCCGCGCTAGACCGGGGCCATTGTCAGCACTATTTTCGGAAAATGCGGTGCCGGCTGTTCAGGAAACGCGCGAACAGATGGAACAGCCGGCACCTAGGCCTTCGGGCGGCACGCCGCCCGAAGGTGTTCTCGGATCTTATTGACCGCCACCCAACTGGTGGACATAGGCCGACACGGCGCGGATCTGCGCCTCGGTCAGACGCGTGTCCCAGGGGGGCATGACGCCAAACCGGCTGTAGGTCACCGTTTCGGTCAGCGTTTTCTCATCGCCGCCATACAGCCAGATCGCATCCGTCAGGTTCGGTGCGCCCTGCGCGATATCGCCCTTTCCGTCTTCGCCGTGACAGGCCGCGCAGTTGTCCTCGTAGACAACCTTGCCCGCCTGCGCCGCAGCATCGTCGGATTGGGCGTTGGTCAGCGACATCACATATTGCACGACCTGGGTGATTTCCTCGGGCTCGAGGATCTCGCCGAATGCCGGCATTTCGGAGTAGCGCGCGTCGTCGCTTTCTTCGTTGCGAATGCCGTAGCTGACCGTGGTGACGATGTCATCCAAGGTGCCGCCCCACAGCCAGGCGTCGTCCAGAAGGTTCGGGAAACCCTTTGCGCCCTGAGCGCCCGAACCGTGGCACTGCGCGCACCAGGTGCGGAACACGGCGCCACCGGCGTTGACCGCATATTGCTGCAGCTCGGCATCCTTGGCGATATCATCCAGCGGTGTCTCGACCAGCTTGGCGTTCCACGGAGCGTTGGCCTCTTCGAACGAAACCATCTCCTTCTGCACCAGCTCGCGCGAGGACCAGCCCAGCACACCGGCGGTTGCAGATTGCACCAGCGGCCACGCCGGATACATGATCGTGTAGATCACACCCCAGAAGATGGTCGCGTAGAAGGTCCACAACCACCAACGCGGCATCGGGTTGTCGAATTCCTCGATTCCGTCCCACGAGTGGCCAGTCGTCTTGGGATCACCCGGCTGTTTTTCAGGTGTCTTGCTCATTTCCGCGCCTCCTCGGATGTGGCGGGTTTGTCTTGATGCCGGAACGGGATGTTTGCGGTGTCCTTGTATTCCTTGCTGGCACCGGGGCGGAACACCCAGATGACGATGCCGACAAAGAAGGCGAACAACAGAAGCAGCATCCAGCTATCCGCGAATTGCCTCAGGATCGTGTATTCTTCCATCACACCCTCCTTTAGCGGCTTGCATCCGGGGTGAAGGTCGAGAAGTCGACCAGCGTTCCCAGCATCTGCAGATATGCAACCAACGCATCGGCTTCGGTCAGTTCCGGCTGACCATCGAAGTTGCGCACGTTGACGTTTTCGCCATAACGCTCCAGCAGCCCGTCATAGTCGCTGTCCGGATCGGCCTGCGCCCGGAAATCGGCAACTGCGTTTTCCAGCATCTCGTCCGTATAAGGCGTGCCCAGAACCGCATTGGTGGCCATGATGTCACCGATATACCGGCCGTCGATCTTGCGGTTTTCCAGGAAGCCGTATTTCGGCATCACGGATTCCGGCACCACCGATTGCGGATCACGCAGATGGTCCACGTGCCATTGATCCGAGTAGCGGCCACCCACACGGGCCAGATCCGGCCCGGTGCGCTTGGACCCCCACTGGAACGGGTGGTCGTACATCGACTCGGCCGCCAGCGAGTAGTGGCCATAGCGTTCGACTTCGTCCCGCATCGGGCGGATCATCTGACTGTGGCAGACATAGCAGCCTTCGCGGATGTAGATCTCACGCCCCGCCATCTCGAGAGGGGTGTAAGGGCGCATGCCCTCCACCTTCTCGATTGTGTTCTCAAGGTAGAACAGCGGGGTGATCTGAACGATGCCACCGATGGTCACGACCAGGAAGCTGAAGATCAGCAGGAGGGTCGCGTTGGTCTCGAGGATCTTGTGTTTGTCGAGAATTGCCATTGCTCCGGCCCTCCTTATTCAGCCGGGACCGCGACGGTCAGGCTGGCCTCTTTGGCCGGAGCCCGCCGGACGGTCATCCACAGGTTGTAGCACATGATCAGCGCACCAGCGACGAACAGAACACCGCCCAGCGCACGCACCACATACATCGGGAACTTGGCCGCCACGGTGTCGGCGAACGAGTTCACCAGGAAGCCGTTGGCATCCACTTCGCGCCACATCAGGCCTTCCATGATACCGGTGACCCACATCGACGCGGCGTAGAGCACGATACCGATGGTGGCGAGCCAGAAGTGCCAGCTGACCATCTGCAGCGAGTACAGACGCTCGCGCTTCCAAAGAACCGGCACCAGGAAGTACAGCGCACCAAATGTGATCATGCCGTTCCAGCCCAGCGCGCCGGAATGCACGTGACCAATGGTCCAGTCGGTGTAGTGCGACAGCGAGTTCACCGCGCGGATCGACATCATCGGACCTTCGAAGGTGGACATGCCGTAGAAGCCGACCGAGATCACCATCATGCGGATGACCGGGTCGGTACGCAGCTTGTCCCAAGCGCCCGACAGGGTCATCAGGCCGTTGATCATGCCACCCCACGAAGGCATCCACAGCACGACCGAGAACACCATGCCCAGCGTCGAGGCCCAGTCAGGCAGCGCGGTGTAGTGCAGGTGGTGCGGACCAGCCCAGATATACAGGAAGATCAGCGCCCAGAAGTGGATGATCGACAGTTTGTAGCTGAAGACCGGGCGTTCGGCCTGCTTGGGAATGAAGTAATACATCATGCCCAGGAAGCCCGCGGTCAGGAAGAAGCCCACGGCGTTGTGCCCATACCACCACTGGATCATGGCATCCTGCACACCAGACCAGACGATGACAGATTTCGAACCCCAGATGCTGACCGGAATGGTCATGTTGTTGACCAGGTGCAGCATCGCGACGGTGACGATGAACGCCAGGTAGAACCAGTTCGCCACATAGATGTGGGGCTCTTTCCGCTTGACGATCGTCCCCAGGAACACGGCCAGATAGGCCACCCAGACGATGGTCAGCCACAGGTCCACATACCATTCAGGCTCGGCATATTCCTTGGACTGGGTCCCGCCCAGCACATAGCCGGTCGCGGCAAGAACGATGAACAGCTGATAGCCCCAGAACACGAACCAGGCCAGGTTGCCGCCCCACAGACGCGCGGCGCTCGTGCGCTGCACGACATAGAAGGATGTGGCGATCAGGGCGTTGCCGCCAAACGCGAAAATAACCGCTGATGTGTGCAGCGGGCGCAACCGGCCAAAGTTCAGAAGCCCTTGCGCCCATTCGAAGTTCAGCACCGGAAAGGCCAGCTGGAACGCGATGAAGGTTCCCACCAGGAACCCTACGACACCCCAAAAAGCGGTTGCGATCACGCCATAGCGGATCACGCCATCCATGTACTCACCCGAACGATCGACAAGAATATCCGGCTCATCCGTGTTTCGCAGCGTCCAGATGAACAGGCCACCGGCGATGAGCATCACCAGTATCGCGTGCACCTGATACGCCAAATCCCGCGCATAGTTGGATCCGATCGCTGCGAACAGCACGACCAGACCAAGCGCGATCAGCTTGATGTAATTCGACATATTGCGTCCCTTTGCCATGCTCCGGGCGATTCTTGTGCCGCATAGAGCTTTCGTTGACTGGTTGCTGTATGATCCATGCACAACCAATGCTGCTTTGATCTGCATCAAGACAATAGCCTGAAAACTGTGACAGGCATAAGCAAATGAATGGGTTACCTGGTCGCACAGGTTTCAGAACCCGAAACACGAGGTCGAAATGGCTTATAAATCTCTTCTCACCGTCATGACGGAAACCAAATTTGCCAAGCCGGCTCTGGCCCAGTTGGTCGCCTTGGCAGAAGCGCAGGACGGCCATGCCGAAGCGCTGTGCCTCGGTGTCGACCGTAGCCAGACCGGCTACTACTACGCGGGCGCAAACGCCCTGATCCTTCAGGAGACCTTGAAGCGTGCAAATGCCGAGGCCGATGAAGTGCTTGCCTTTGCCGAGGATTTCCTGGGCAAGTCAGGCGTACGCTGGTCCGCTGAAAACGGCGTGGCGCAGATCGCCGACCTGGGTCGGCACGTCGCGCATCGGGCCCGTTTCTCGGACCTTGTCGTTTTGCCGCAGCCCTATGGCAAAGATCGCGGCGCCGAGGCCGAACCGATCATCGAAGCCGCCATGTTCGAGGGTCACGCCCCGGTTCTGGTGGTCCCGGATGACGCGAAACCGTTCGCCAGCCCTCGGACGGTGCTGATCGGCTGGAATGAGAGTGTCGAGGCGATGAATGCCATTCGGCGCGCGCTGCCGTTCCTGCGAGCGGCCGAGCTGACCCGGATCGTTGTGATCGATCCGCCGCGTCACGGCCCTGATCGCTCGGACCCGGGCGGTATGCTGTCGCAAATGCTGTCTCGCCATGGCGTGAAATGCGAAATCGACGTGCTGAGCAAGACGATGACGCGTGTGTCCGACATTCTGAACCGTCACGCCGCAGACGTCGAAGCCGACATGATCGTGATGGGCGCCTATGGTCACTCGCGGTTCCGCGAGGCCATTCTGGGTGGCGCGACACGGAACATGTTGGAACAGTCCTCGGTTCCGGTATTCCTGGCCCACTGAACTGCGGGCACAGCAAAACAAAAAACCGCCCCGGAAGGGGCGGTTTTTTCGTCAGACCTTTTTGACCAAACCGATCAGGAACAGAAGGATGACGGCTCCGATCGTTGCAAAGAAGATCGACGACACCATACCGCCGCCGACGGAAAACCCGAGCGCGGGAAAAATCGTTCCGGCGAGAAAAGCGCCAACGATCCCGACGATGATGTTCCCGATCACGCCAAAGCCGCGGCCCTTCATGATCCTGCCCGACAACCAGCCCGCGATCGCGCCGATGATCAGCATTGCCAATAGGCTACTGAATTCCATGCCTTGCTCCTGAATATTGTTTCACGCAAAGACATTAGAACACGGCCGGGCCGTTGGGTCACGCACGAACGTAGTGCATCCCCTGGAACCCGGATCGCAGATCCCGCACCTTGGGCGCGACCGATGCGGGATCATCGGCCGACAGCGCCTCGGCGAACAGGGCCACAAGTTCTCCGGCATGTTCGGGGGTCACGCCCCGCCGGACCAACTCGGGCGTTCCGATCCGCAATCCGTTCATGTCACCCGCAACCGGGGCGATCGGCAAACCGATACCACATGCCAGTAACCCAGCCCGCCGCAGGTGTTTTGACACCGCCTGCCCGCCCCCATAGTCGGCGGCCTTCAGCGCGAATTGGTGCGAGGTGGTGGCTCCACCAGCCCCTTTGAACACTGGCAATCCCTGATCTTCCATCTCGCTGGCCATTGCCTGCGCAAGATCGATCATCGCTTGCCCATAGGCCGGCCCGAAGTCGACCCAGTCCAGCAAAGAGATTGCCAGAGCCGCCGATTTCGCGGCATCGAAATTGGCTGTCATTCCAGGAAATGCGATGGCGTCCAGCCGTTCTGCGATTTCGGCGTCGTTGGTGACGATCAGTCCACCCGCAGGGCCGCCCAGGCTTTTGTAGGTGCTCATCGTCATCAGATGCGCGCCTTCATCCAACGGGTTCGCCCAAGCCCCGCTGGCGATGATCCCGCATTGGTGGGCCGCATCGAACAGAACCTTGGCCCCGATTTCGTCGGCAATTTCGCGCACGGCCGACACAGGATGCGGAAACAGGTTCAGCGAGCCACCGACGGTGATCAACCGGGGCTGGTGCGTTTTGGCCATGTCGCGCAGAGCGGCCAGATCCAGACTGTACCCGTCCGCATTCACTGGTGCATTGACCGTTTGCAGACCATAAAGCCCTGCGCAGCCACCCTCATGGTGGGTCACGTGCCCGCCGACCGCTGCCGGAGGCGCGATGATCGTATCGCCCGGCCGTGTCAAAGCCATGAAGCCATACAGATTAGCCAAGGCGCCGGATGCCACTCGGATTTCGGCGTATCGCGCGTTGAACACGCGGGCCGCAAGCTCGGCCGCGATCACCTCGATCTCCTCGATGGCCTCGAGACCCATCTCGTATTTGTCGCCCGGATAGCCCAAAGATGGACGACTGCCCAGACCCGCGGCCAGTGCTGCCTCGGCCCTCGGATTCATGACATTTGTCGCCGGGTTCAGATTGAAACACTCGGCATCGTGAATATCCGAGTTTCGCGCGATCAGCGCGTCGATCCGGGCCTCAATCGCCTCCGAGCTGCTGTCGGCAACCTTCTGGGCGATGGTCTGAACAAGGTTTTCGCAGTGGCCCGGAACCCAGGCACGGTGAGCAAGGTGCTGCATCTGATCCTCCGTCTTTGCGGCCAACGATGCAAAGATCCTGACTTGCGCGCAAATCAGTTTTGCGAAAAATTAGGGTCAGAAAAATTGAGCCTAAATCCATGCCCGTTGCTCCACCGCGCCCCAAGCCCCTGCCCCTGAACGCGCTGCGTGCGTTCGAGGCCGCAGCCCGCCTGGGAGGATTCTCGGCCGCGGCTACGGAACTTGGCGTCAGCGCAGGCGCGGTGTCAGCCCATGTCAAAACGTTGGAAGACGAACTGGGTGCGCCCCTTTTCGAGCGCACCGCAAGAGGCGTTGCCCTGACCGCGCTGGGACAGAAGGCATTGCCGGACCTGACCAAGGCCTTCGACACCCTGGGACAAACCACATTGGCCATGCGCGCCCAGGCACAGCCGCAGGTGGTGCATATCGTGACGCTGCCCTCGATTGCACAGCTGTGGCTGTCGCCAAGGTTGCCCGAACTTCGAGCCGCAGAGCCGGAAATCGAAGTTTCGCTCACGGCCGAGGAAACCCCGCCCAACCTCAAGCGCGCGCCCTTCGACATCTACCTGTTTTTCGGCGGTGACTTGGGGGACCCCATCGCCGAAGACGCCATCTTTCCGATTTGCGCGCCGGCCTTGGCGCGTCGCCTGACTACGCCCGAGGACTTGGCGAATGTGACCTGCCTGTCCGACTCTACCTGGTTCGACGATTGGCAAACCTGGGTGGCCGCGGCGCGACCCGGATGGGCGTTCACACCCCGCGGGCCGGTTTTCTCTTTGTACGCGCTGGCCGTCGAAGAAGCGCTGAACGGTGCGGGTGTGTTGATGGGACACAAGGCGCTGGTTCAGCCGCATCTGGACAGCGGTCGACTGGTGGCTCCGTTCGAAACGGTGGTCACTCTTCCCGACAGGCTCAAGCTGTGGTCGCCACGTGCCGCCCGATCGCAGACACCGGTCGGGCGCGTCGTCGAGTGGCTCAGAAAAACCGCTTAGACCAGAAACCCGCCGTCCGAATCATCCCCGGCCTCTTCCATCAGGCGGCCGATATCCGGAACGGTCACGTGGCGCTTGCCCTGCAGCAGGATCACTTCATCCTTTTTAAGCGCAGAAATCTGACGGCTGACGGTCTCGAGCGTCAGACCAAGGTAGTCGGCCATCGCCTCGCGGGTCAGCGGCAGGTCGAAGACGATGGGGCCGGATGAGCCCTTCTGGCTGGCAGACGCATCCCGGCGTGCGATGATCGACAGCAGGCTGGCGATCTTCTCTCGCGCGGTCTTGCGGCCAAGAACCAGCATCCATTCACGCGCCGCGTCCAACTCGTCCAACGTCATCTGCAGCAAGCGGTGGGCAATATGCGGCGTGCTGCCCATGAGGTCCTCGAACGGTTTCTTGCGGAAGCAGCACATGACCACGTCGGTGGTCGCTTGCACGTCATAAGGCGCCGAGTCGCGCCCCGGCCGCCCTACGAAGTCGCTGGGCAGCAGCAGGCCCACCATCTGGGTGCGCCCGTCCTCCATGGTTTGGGTCAGAGACGCGATCCCGGACACAACCGAGCCTACGAAATTCATCTGATCGCCCGACCAGATGATCGTCTGACCGGCCTCGAAGCTGCGGTAATACTTGATTTCTTCCAACGCGACCAACTCGTCCGCATCGCAGCGCGCGCAGACGGCTCGATGCCGAATTGGGCAATCTTCGCAATTGGAGTGGTCAACGAGGGTATTAAGTGTCATGCGCGCGTCCACTTGATCTCGGTCAAGGTTTTCTGGTCGTCGAGCCTATACCGGTGTCGTCATGATAGTAAAACCTCAATTGGCAAAGCTCGGACTATTTGACGCGAAGGTACCGCGTTATACCAGCTATCCGACCGCCCCCCACTTCAGCAATGACGTGGGGCCCGACATGTTCAGCGACTGGATTTCCGCCATCCGGCCGGGCAGTTCGATCTCGCTCTATGTCCATGTGCCGTTCTGTCGCCGGCTGTGCTGGTTCTGCGCCTGCCGCACTCAGGGCACCCAGACCGACAACCCCGTCATCGCCTATGTCGATGTCCTCAAGGCCGAGCTGGACTTGCTGGCCGCGCGCCTGCCCAGCGGGGTGACCCTGTCGCGCCTGCACTGGGGCGGGGGTACGCCCACGCTGCTGAACCCCGACCTGATGCGTGAACTGGCTGCGCATATTCTGGGCATCGTCCCACTTGGACCCAACGCGGAATTCTCGGTCGAGATCGACCCCAACGAGGTGGATGCCGCTCGACTGGATGCGCTGGCCGAAGCCGGGATGAACCGCGCCTCGATCGGGGTTCAGGATTTCGACGACGAGATCCAGAAGACCATCGGGCGCATCCAGAGCTATGAAACCACCCGCGAGGCGATCGACATGATCCGCGAGCGCGGTGTGCCCAGCCTGAACGCCGACATCCTGTACGGACTGCCGCACCAGACCAAGGCGCGGATGACCGAAAGCGTGCAGAAGCTGCTGTCCCTCAACCCCGACCGGGTGGCCTTGTATGGCTACGCGCATGTGCCGTGGATGGCGAAACGCCAGCAGCTGATCCCGTCCGACGCCCTTCCGACGCCGGAACAGCGGCTTGATCTGTTCGACACCGCGCGCCGTCTGTTCCTGTGGGACAATTACGAAGAAATCGGCATCGATCATTTCGCCACCAAGGATGACGGGCTGACCCACGCGCTGAAGGCCGGGCGGCTGAAACGCAACTTCCAGGGCTATACCGACGACCAGGCCGAGGTTCTGATTGGCGTCGGCGCCAGCTCGATCTCGCGCTTCCCGCAGGGCTATGCGCAGAATGCACCGGCCACGTCGGCCCATACCAAAGCGGTGCGCGATGGCCGGCTCTCGACCTCGCGCGGGCATCTGTTCAAGGATCAGGACATTCTGCGCGCCCGCCTGATCGAGGCCCTGATGTGCGACTTCCGCATCGAAACGGCCGAGATCCTGCGCGACCACGACATCTCGGCGGCCGAGCTGAAGGCGATGTACCAGCGCGCCAATGACGCCTTCGACGGGTTGTTGCAAATCACCGATGACGGGCTGTTCATCCCGCCCGAGGCGCGCGCCTTGACCCGGATGATCGCCCGCACCTTCGACGCCTATGACCTGAGCAAGGCGGGCCACAGCTCGGCGATCTGACGACAGGCGGCAGGCCGCATGCCGGCCAGTCGCCACAATGCAAAAAAGCGGGGGGTTGACGCGCGCGGTGGGTTTTCCCCACACTCGGTAGGCGGGCGGCAGGCCGCCCGACGCCGAGGCAGGCCATCATTCAGACAGACTCGCCGGCGCATCCGCGTTCGACAGCTCCTTTCGTGCAACCACTCTGCAACTTGACGAAGGGACAGCACCCATGCGCGTTTTTACCGTCCTCGGCCCCAGCCAATCGGGCAAGACAACACTGGTCGAGGCCATCAGTCGCCTTGATGGCCGGCCCACCACATTCGACCTGTCCGGAACCGTGCATCTGCACGGTTTTTCTTATCTGGACGAACCGTGGTGCGCGATCGACGTGGATGGCGGGGGCGATGCGCTGGCCTATGCCGGACCCGCCATGGCCATTTCCGACGCGGCCGTGGTGGTGGTCCCGCCGGACCCGGAAGCGGCGGTTCTGTGTGCCCCCTATCTGCGGCTGGTCGAGGAGGCGGGCATTCCCTGCTTTCTGTTCATCAACCGGATGGACAACCCCAACGGCCGCATCCGCGACATCATCGCCGCGCTGCAGACCTATTGCAGCCATCACATCACCCTGCGACAGGTGCCGATCCGTGAAGGCGAAACCATCGTCGGCGCCGTCGACCTGATCTCGGAGCGCGCGTGGAAATATCAGGAAGGTCAGCCCTCGGCGCTGATCGAACTGCCGCAATCGGTGGCCGATCGCGAGGCCGAAGCCCGCACCGAACTGCTCGAAACCTTGTCGGATTTCGACGACCACCTGCTTGAGCAGCTGATCGAGGACAAGCAACCGCCCAGCGCCGAGGTCTATGACCTGGCCGCGCAGGTCCTGCAGAAACACCAGCTGATCCCGGCCTGTCTGGGCGCAGCCAGCCATGGCAACGGGCTGACCCGCCTGATGAAGGCCCTGCGGCACGAGGCGCCCGAATTCGACATCGCCGCCGACCGGGACGCGGCGCCCGAGGCCGCCCGCGCCATCGCCGGGTTCGCCGACGTCAAAAAGCACATTGGCAAAATCATCGTCCTGCGGGGGCTGGGCGAGGGGATCAAGGCGCATGACCCGCTGGGCGGCGAAACTGTTGGCAACCTGACCGCGCTGGACGCAAAGACCCAAATCGACGGGCTGAAGGCCGGCGAGATCGGGCTGGCGGTGAAATCCGATCACCTCAACCCCGGCAATATCTATGACAGCAGCGGCTCCACGCCGCTGCCGGATTGGGCCACGGCGCATCCGGTCGCCTATCGGCAGGTGGTGTCGCCGGCCCATGAACGCGACGACGTGCGCCTGTCCAACGCGCTGTCCCGGCTGGTCGAGATCGACCCGGGCCTGACGCTGGAACAGGACGAGCTGAGCGGCCACGCCGTTCTCGGTTCCCAAGGGCCGCAGCACATGCGGCGGGTGGTCGCCAAGCTGGCCGAGGATTTCGGGATCGAGATCGAAACCTCTCCGGTCGAGACCGCGTATCGCGAGACCATTCGCGCCACGGTCGAACACCGGCACCGCCACCGCAAGCAATCCGGCGGAGCGGGGCAGTTCGCCGATGTGGTGATCTCAGTCGCGCCGCTGCCACGCGGATCGGGTTTTCAATTCGACGAGGTGGTCAAGGGCGGCGCGGTGCCCAAGAACTATATCCCCTCGGTCGAACAAGGCGCGGTCGATGCGTTGGCGCAGGGCCCCGAGGGCTTTCCGGTGGTGGATGTGAAGGTCACGCTGCATGACGGCAAGCATCACAACGTAGACAGTTCCGATTTTGCCTTCCGGACAGCCGGAAAGAACGCCGTGCGCGAGGCCTTACCACAGGCCAAGCCGGTTGTTTTGCAGCCGATCCTGAACGCCGAGATCCATGTTCCGTCGGCCTTCGTGGGCGATCTGGTGCCCACGATCAGCTCGCTTCAGGGGCAGGTACTGGGGTTCGAGGGCAACCCGAACGCGCCGGGCTGGGAGATATTCAACGCCCAACTGCCCGCCGTGGCCGAGGACGAACTACACCGCACACTGGCCAGCGCCACACGCGGCACCGGCTGGGTCAAGCTGCAGTTCGACCACTATGAAGAGCTGCGCGGCCCGGTGCCGAAATCGGCGGCGCGCGAAGCGGCCAACGCCTAGCCTGCCGCCGCGATCAGTTCGCGGGTATAGTCATCCTGGGCGTTGACGAAAAGATCTTCGGCAGCGCCCATCTCGACCACGTCTCCGTTGCGCATGACGATCACCTTGTGTGACATCGCCCGCACCACCTTCAGGTCGTGGCTGATGAACAGGTAGGCCAGCCCGTATTTCTTCTGCAGGTCGCGCAGCAATTCGACGATCTGCACCTGCACCGTCATGTCCAGCGCACTGGTCGGTTCATCCAGCACCAGCAGCTTGGGCCGCAGCACCATGGCGCGGGCAATCGCGATGCGCTGGCGTTGCCCGCCCGAAAACTCGTGCGGATAGCGGTCCATGGCCGCCGGGTCCAGGCCCACCTCGGTCATCACCTCGGCCACCAGTTCGCGCGGGGCACGGTGCGGGTCGACCTTGTGGATCGCCAGACCCTCGGCAATGATCTGCTGGCAGGTCATCCGCGGGCTGAGGCTGCCGAACGGGTCCTGAAACACGATCTGCATGTCCTTGCGCAAGCGGCGCAGCTCGCGCGTGGACCAGCGGCGCACATCCTGCCCGCGGAAGGTGATCCCGCCCTCAGAGGCGATCAGCCGCATGATCGCCAGCGCCAGCGTGGTCTTGCCCGAGCCGCTTTCGCCCACGATCCCAACGGTTTCGCCCGCCCGCACGCTGAGTGTGGCGTCGTTCACCGCCTTCACATAGCCGACCGTGCGCTTCAGGAACCCGCGCTGGATCGGAAACCAGACCTTCAGATGCTCGGTCCGGGCCACTTCTTCGGCGGCGGGGTCGATCGGGTCGGGTATGCCCGTGGGTTCGGCCGCCAGCAGCTTGCGGGTATAGGGGTGCTGAGGGTTGTCGAAGATCTCGGCCACGGGGCCGGTCTCGACGATCTCGCCATCCTTCATCACGCAGACCCGGTCGGCGATGCGTCGCACGATGCCCAGATCATGGGTGATGAACAGCATCCCCATGTTTTCCGATTTCTGCAGTTCGGCCAGCAGTTCGAGGATCTGCGCCTGAATCGTCACGTCCAGCGCAGTGGTCGGCTCGTCCGCGATCAGGATGTCGGGCTTGTTGGCCAGCGCCATGGCGATCATCACCCGCTGCCGCTGTCCGCCGGACAGCTGATGGGGATAGGCGTCCAGCCGTTCCTCGGGGTCGCGGATACCGACCTTGTTCAACAATTCGACGATCCGGGCGCGCGCCGCGTCGCCCGTCAGACCCTGGTGCAGGGCCAGCGATTCCGCCATCTGCTTCTGGATCGTGTGCAGCGGGTTCAGCGAGGTCATCGGCTCCTGGAAGATGAAGCTGATGTCGTTGCCGCGGACCTCCATCAGGCGCTGCTCGGATGCGCCAATCATCTCCTGCCCGTCATAGGTGACCGACCCTTCGACGATCGCGCTGTCGCCCAGCAGCGACACGGTGGACAGCGCGGTGACCGATTTTCCCGACCCGGATTCACCCACCAGCGCCACAGTTTCCCCGCGATCGACATGGAACGACACGCCCCGAACCGCCGTGGTCACCTGCCCGTCCTGACGGAACGAGACCTTGAGGTTTTTCACATCCAGCAAGCTCATGAGAAGGTCTTTCGCGGGTCGAACGCGTCACGCACGCCTTCGAAGATGAAGACCAGCAGCGACAGCATGATGGCAAAGGTGAAAAAGGCAGTGAAGGCCAGCCATGGCGCCTGCAGGTTCTGCTTGGCCTGCAGGGTCAGCTCACCCAGCGAGGGCGCCGAGGACGGCAGACCGAAGCCCAGAAAATCGAGGCTGGCCAGCCCCCCGATCGTGCCGGTCACGATGAAGGGCATGAAGGTCAGCGTGGCCACCATCGCGTTGGGCAGCATGTGGCGGAACATGATGGTCAGGTTGCCCACGCCCAGCGCCTTGGCCGCGCGCACGTACTCCAGATTGCGGGCGCGCAGGAACTCGGCCCGCACCACGCCCACCAGACCTGTCCAAGAGAACAGGATCATGAGGAACACCAGCAGCCAGAAACTTCGCCCCAGCACCGCGAACATGATGATGATGACGTAAAGCGAGGGCGTCGCCGACCAGATCTCGATGATGCGCTGGAAGATCAGGTCCAGCCAGCCGCCGAAAAAGCCCTGCAGCGCGCCGGCAAATATACCGATCAGGCTGGCCGCGCCGGTGACGATCAGGGTGAACAGGATCGACAGGCGGAATCCGTAGATGACGCGCGCCAGAACGTCGCGTTTGGTGTCGTCGGTGCCCAGCAGGTTCTGCCCGTTGGGCGGCAGGGGCGCCGCACCGGGACGGTCGACGCTGGTGTTGTAGGAATAGGGGATCGGCGGCCAGATCGCCCAGCCGCGCTCGAATCCTTCGGCCTGGAACGTCCCCGCCTCGATCTGCTCGATGATGCCTTCGGGGTCGTCGAAACAGTCTTCCAGCCCGCCGCTGTCGATCAGGCAACGGACCTCGGGGTCGCGATAGATCGCCTCGGTCTGGAAGTCGCCGCCGAACTCGGTCTCGGCGTAGAAGTTGAAGATGGGCGTGTAGAACTCGCCCCGATACTTCACCAGGATCGGTTTGTCATTGGCGATGAATTCCGCGAACAGCGACAGGCCGAACAGCACTGAGAAGATGATCAGCGACCAAAAGGCCCTGCGGTTGCGGCAGAAATTGCGCCAGCGGCGCTGGTTCAGAGGAGAAAGTGCCATTTACCCCTCGCGTTTCTCGAAATCGATGCGCGGGTCGACCAGCACATACATCAGGTCGCTGATGATGCCGACGACCAGACCGAGCAGACCGAAAATGAACAGCGTCCCGAAGATCACCGGATAATCGCGCGCCACCGCGGCCTCAAAGCCCAGACGGCCCAAGCCGTCCAGCGAGAAGATCGTCTCGATGATGATCGACCCGCCGAAGAACACGCCGATGAACACCGCCGGAAAACCGGCGATCACGATCAGCATCGCGTTGCGGAATACGTGGCCGTACAGAACGCGCTGCTCGCTCAGCCCCTTGGCGCGGGCGGTCATGACGTATTGTTTCTTGATCTCGTCCAGAAAAGAATTCTTGGTCAGCAGCGTCAGCGTGGCAAAAGCGGAAATCGTCAGTGCGATGGTCGGCAGGGCGATGTGCCAGAAATAGTCGGCCACTTTGCCCAGCAGGCTGAGGTCTTCCCAATTGTCCGAGGTCAGCCCGCGCAGCGGGAAGATCTGCCAGTAGGAGCCGCCCGCAAACAGCACCAGCAGCAGGATCGCGAACAGGAAGCCGGGAATCGCATAGGCCACGATGATGGTCGCGCTGGTCCATGTGTCAAAGCGTGAACCATCCTTCACCGCCTTGCGGATGCCCAGCGGGATCGAGACCAGATAAGCGATCAGCGTCGACCACAGGCCCAGCGAGATGGACACCGGCATCTTTTCCAGCACCAGGTCGATCACCGAGACCGAGCGGAAGTAGCTTTCGCCGAAATCCAGCGTAAGATAGTTGCCCATCATGTTCAGGAACCGCTCGACCGGCGGCTTGTCGAAGCCGAATTCCTTCTCCAGTTCGGCGATGAATTCCGGCGGCAGCCCGCGGGCGCCCACGTATTTGTCATCGAAGACGCCACCGCCGGGTTCGGCCCCGGCCCCCGCGTCACCGGACCCCGCAAAACCCGCAAATACATCGCCCTGCCCTTCGATCTGGGCGATGATCTGCTCGACCGGACCGCCGGGTACGAACTGCACCAGCGTGAAGTTGACGATCATGATGCCCAGAAGGGTCGGGATGACCAGCAACAGGCGTCGAAGAATATATGCGCCCATGTTAACGCAGCGCGCCTTCTGCTTTCAGGGCCACTTCCTTCTCGGGATTGATCCACCACAGATCAAGGTATCCCAGCGCATAGGGCGGCAACTGATCGGGGTATTCGTACATGTTGTAGTAGGCTGTCCAGTATTCCGCGATATACCCATCCGGTATGATGAAGAACTCATAGCGCAAGGCGCGATCCAAGGCCATAAGCGCTGCATCCTGATCGGTTTGATTGTTGGTCGCAAAAGACGCCTCGATGATGGCGTCCACCAACGGGCTGGCAAGGCCTGCCGGGTTGAACAGGCTGAACTCGGCCTCTTTCGAGCCATACATCTGACTGAGGCCGCCGCCAGTCGACAGGAACGCGCCATAGCGTGTCGAATAAACCATGTCATAGTCACGCTCGCGGCTGCGCAGGGTGTACTGCGCCGGATCGACCTTTTCGGCTGAAGCATCCACGCCCAGCGCCTGAAGGTTCTGGACAAAGGTCTCGATCATCGTGGCCGTCGATGTCGGCAGGTTGGACGGATAGGGGATGTTCACCCGCAGGGTCTGACCCTGAGCATTGCGGCGCAAGTTGCCGTCGCCCACCGGCCATCCGGCTTCGTCCAACAGTTTTGAGGCTTTGCGCAGGTTGCGCCGATCGTTCAGGCGCGCCGGGTTGGATTCGTGAACGGTCGTCACCGGTTCGGACAACAGCTCGGGTGGAACCACGTCGCCCAAGGCCTGCAGAAATGCCAGCTCTGCCCCCTGCGGTGTATCCATCGCTTCAAGCGGCGTGCCTTCGATGAACGAATCGCGGGGAGAGTTCAGGCCGAACAGCAGAGATTCATTGGCCCATTCAAAGTTGAATGCCAGCGCCAGTGCCTTTCGAACATTCTTGTCCGCGAATTGCGGACGCGCGAGGTTGAACACAAAGCCCGACGGGGTCGGCGGGCTGCCATTCGCTATCGCGTCCTTGACGACGTAGCCCTCTTTCAACTTGGGGAAGTCATACCCGGTCGCCCACAGTTTGGGGTCGCTTTCGATCCGCAGCGTGTATTCGCCTGCCTTGAAGCCTTCAAAGGCGGCTGTCTGGTCCGCGAAATACTCGACTCGGATGGTATCGTAGTTGTGCCGGCCCTTGTTGAACGGCAAGTCCTTGCCCCAGTAGTCGTCCCGGCGTTTGTAGACGATGCGCCGGTTGATATCGTAGCTGTCCAATTTGTACGGCCCAGATCCAACGGCGACTTCCAGGCGCGGCTCGTCGAGACGGCGGGACGGGTCTGCCTCGAACCACGCTTTCGAGAATACGGGCGTCGCGCCGACGGTTTCGATCCGGCTGCGGGCCGTCAATTCGGGATTGAACGTGAACTTGACCGTGTGCGTATCCAGCGCCTCGGCGCCGGTCACCATCCGCCCGACGGCCTGTGCATATGACGGCAGGCCCTGTTCGATGAACAGTCGGTGGCTGTAGACCACATCCTCGGCGGTGACGGGCGTGCCATCCCAGAACGTCGCTTCGGGGCGCAGGTGGAAAATGACCCAGTTGCGGTCGGCGTCATACTCCAGGCTCTCGGCCAAAACGCCGTAGTACTGACCGACACTGTCATCGGTGCTGTCCATCAGCCGATCGTATTGCAGTGTCGTCAACGCTCCGGGGCGACCTTTGCGTGAATATGGATTCAGGGAATCAAACGTGCCCGATGCGGCCAATGACAGTTCGCCGCCCTTGGGCGCATCCGGGTTGGCATAGTTCAGGTGCGTGTAGTCGGCGGGGTAGTCGAGATTGCCGAAGTACGAGTAGCCATGGCTGCGAATGATCTGGTCCTCGTCGGCCCGGGCTGGCCCCGCCTGCCCCAGAACCAACGCCGCCGAAATGCCCAATGCCGCGACCCAATGACGAAAACCTTGTTCGCGCGCGCCAGGCAGATGGGAAATCATACGGGTCATCCTTCGATGTTGTCTTCTGTCCATGTCCTTGTGCGCAAGCTAAAAGCCCAGCACTGACACTTGCAAGTTTAGAATGCGTGAGCGCTTTGTGAAGTTTTGCTCAGACGAAAAAAGCCGCTGCACATGGCAGCGGCTTTCGCTTTTCCGTGTTTGGATGGGCAGATCAGCCGCCAATCGTCTGCAGGTACGCGATCAGGTCAGCGCGTTCCTGAGCCTTTTTGAGACCGGCAAAGCTCATCGAAGTGCCTTGGATATAGCCTTTGGGGTTTGCAATGAACGCATCCAGCTCTTCCGGGGTCCAGTTGCCGCCATGCGACTGCATCGCCGCCGAGTAGCCGAAGCCCGCAGCCGCCGCCACAGGGCGGTCCACGACGCCATACAGGTAGGGACCGGTGCCATTGGCGCCTTCTTCCAGCTTGTGGCAAGCCGAACACTTGCGGAAAACCTTCGCGCCCTTTTCCGGGTCAGCTGCGGCCAGCAGATCGGCAAAGACCACTTCTTCGCCGTCAGCGCTTTCGCCCGAGCTTTCGGTTTCAATAACATAGGCGGCTTCGCCGTGCCCGCCGACATGGTAGAGAACATCGCCCCCCCATTTTGCCAGGAGGAGTACAAGGAAGGCACCGAACAGGCCGGCTGCGGCCTTGGTAACTGTCATCGTGTCGAACATTGATCGCGAGTCCATTTCAGCTGTCTTCGGGGTGTCTAAGGCTTCCCCTTGCAAGAGGCAAGGTATAGACACCGCGACGAAACGCCCAATTCTGGAACTTGTTGCACGGAATCGACCAAATGACCAAACGCATCGCCTTTCAGGGGGAACCCGGCGCCTACAGTCACGAAGCCTGTCGCAATGCGCGTCCGGATATGGAGGCGCTGCCCTGCCGAACATTCGAGGACGTGATCGAATCGGTGCGCTCGGGCGAGGCCGATCTGGCCATGCTGCCGGTCGAGAACAGCACATATGGACGAGTGGCCGATATCCACCGCCTTCTTCCGCACAGCGGGCTGCACATCGTGGACGAGGCCTTCGTGCGGGTTCACATCAACTTGCTGGGCGTGCCGGGCGCGAAACTCGAAGATATCACCGAAGCCCATTCGCATCTGGTGCTGTTGCCGCAATGCGCAAACTTCCTGAAGGCCCACGGCATCCGCGGGCGCGTCAGCCCTGACAACGCCCGCGCGGCGCGCGAGGTCTCGGAAGCGGGTGAGAAACATTCGGCGGCCCTGGCCAGCGAACTGGCTGGCGAAATCTATGGCCTTGAACTGCTGGCGCGCCACATCGAAGACAGCGACGACAACACGACCCGCTTTCTGGTGATGTCCCGCGAGGACGACCGCCGCCGCCGTGGCGAGCACGGGATGATCACCAGCTTCGTGTTCCAGGTCCGGAACATTCCGGCGGCGCTGTACAAGGCCATGGGCGGTTTTGCCACCAACGGCATCAACATGACCAAGCTGGAAAGCTACATGGTTGATGGCTCGTTCACGGCGACTCAGTTCTACGCCGACATCGTCGGCCACCCGGAAGACCGCAACGTGCAGCTCGCGATGGATGAACTGCAGCATTTCACCACGAATGTGGAAGTGCTGGGCGTGTACCCCGCTGCTCGACCACGCGGTTAGTCTGCTCCCACGCGCAGGCAGCTTGGGACTGCTCACCGCCAGTCAAACGCCGGCTCTCAAGCCCCGTGCAGATAGCGTTCTTCCATTTCGCGCGCAAAATCGCTCAGTCGCATCTGGAACTGGCGCCGGAATCTGGCCTTGCCCAGCTTCAACGACTGCAGAAGCAGACGCGCAGGCAAGGTCTTGGCCGCCAGTGACATCTCGATGCTCAGCCGCGTCTGCTTTTGCGACAGCGACAGAAGATCAATCGTGGTCAGGCCGTTCATCCCCTTGCTGGTCGATTGAAACCGCATGGCTGTGGGGCGATCGAACTCGGCCACCTCGATCGCGACGTGGCGTGGCTTGCCACGGATCATGATATCGGCTTCCCAGCACGACCCGACCCAGTGGCCCGGCATTTCGACAGTGCGTCGAACCTCGGCACCGCGGCGCATCGCCATGCGCTCGAACCGTTCGAAGTCCGCGACCATGTCGAACACCGCATCGATCGGCGCCTGGATATCTTCGCGTGCTGAAACCTGCATGTCGGCCTTTTCTGCTCAGTCAGGGTGTCAGTGTTTCGTCAGTCCAGCGTATCTGCAAGCCAGTTACGCAAAAGAAAATGCGCGATTGCCCCCTTTCGCGCCGGCAGAAGCTTGGGGTGCTCGCCTGCAAAAGCCTGCATCATCTCGGACTTGGTGACCCACATCGCGTCCTCGATCTCGACCGGGTCGATCGTGATCTCGCGGGACAGCGCCTGCGCTGCACACCCGAACATCAGCGACGACGGAAATGGCCAGGGTTGACTTGCCAGATAGCTGACGTGTCCGACCGGAACGCCGGCCTCCTCCATGACCTCACGCCGCACGGCGGCTTCAAGGGTCTCGCCCGGCTCGACGAAACCGGCCAACAGGGAATACATGCCGTCGGGCCACCCCGGAGATCTGCCCATCAGGACGGAATCGCCCTGCGTGACCAACATGATCACCACCGGATCGGTCCGTGGAAAGTGCTGGCCGCCACAGGCCGGGCACAGTCGTTGCCACCCCGCCTGCGAAATGTTGGTCGGGTTGCCGCAGCGCGCGCAAAACCTGTGCGTCTCGTGCCAGCCGATCACGGCTTTGGCGGTGGCTGCCAATTCGGCGTCCCGGGCCGACAGCCGGGTCATGATCCGACGAAGCTCGGCGAACACGTGGCCGACGGGCAGCCCCGGATGCTGCTGTTCGGTTCGGTCCACGAATGCTCCAACGCCCGACAGGTCCAACCCGTCGGCAGACCAATTCGAAATGTCCATTGCAAACAGCGGCGCACCCGCATCACTGCGCCCCAGCAAGATCGGTTGGTCAATCGCCCCGCCGGGTCCGTTCGCAACCAGATCGTGGCCCATCGGAACCAAGGCCAACTGGTCCAGCGCTTCGCCCATGACCAGCGGTTTGCCCCGCCACATCAGGATGCACCGCGCCGTGGGATCGGACCGTGCTTCCTCCAAAGCTCTGGCATCGGTACGGATCTGCGCCGCCCGGTCCAGTCCAGAGCCGCCAAATGTCACGCTTTCCGCCCGTTTCATGCCTGTCCCTTTGGAATTTGCACAAGGGCTGCCACGACTTGGGCACTGGCGCAATGGGAATCCACACTCGCAAAAAGCATCGTTGTCGCAAAGGACGCATGGAAGCCCGGACGATTGCCTGTATTCTACCTTTCAGTGAAAACGTATGCACAACAGCACTTAAAAGAAGAAAATTGGCTCTGAAATCCTCCCTGCTTCAGGCACATCCCCACTTGAAAACCGCGCACATCCGGATTCTTGCAACGACCGATCTGCACATGAATCTGAGCAGTTTCGACTACTATGCGGACCGGCCGGAACGAAGTGTGGGCTTCACCCGAACCGCCAGTTTGATCCGCTCTGCACGTCAAGAGGCGGAAGACGCAAATGCAACTGTCCTGCTGTTCGACAACGGCGATTCCCTTCAGGGGACACTTCTGGGTGACTGGGCGGCCGAACAGACCGACGCTACCCACCCCTTGATGTCCGCCTTTGGGCGCTTGGGCTACGACACAATTGCGCTGGGGAACCACGACTTCGGCTTTGGTCTGCCAACTCTGGGCCGAATCGTTTCTCGGGCACCTTGCCCGGTTTTGTGCAGCAACCTGCAGTGTCTGACCGGGGTCGCGCCCTGGCAGAAACAGGCCATCCTGACCCGTCATGTCCACATCAACGGCCAAAGCATTGCTGTCCGAATTGGCGTTTTCTCGATCCTGCCGCCGCAGACGGTGAAGTGGGAAGCACTACAATTGCAAAGCCAGGTCGTAGCCGAGGATGCCGTCTCCACGGCGCGCCGGATGGCCGAGAATTTGCGTCGTCAGGGCTGCGACCTGATTGTGGCTCTTGCACATTCCGGCCTAGGCGAGCCCGACGCCGCGCCGATGTCGGAAAATGTGGTCGCACAGCTTTCTGCTCTGGACGGTATTGATGCAATCGTGGCCGGACACACGCACCTGACACTGCCCGACCCAAGCGATGGTAACCCGCAGCTGGCCAGACCCTTGGTCATGCCCGGATCAGCGGGGTCGCATTTGGGGGTGATCGACCTGACGCTTGCCGTGAACGCCACGGGAGAAGTGAGAATTGCTGGTCACAGCGCGCATCTGCGCGCGATCTGCCCGGGCGGGGCTGAAACCGGCGCTCGGGTCGTTCCTGAAGACCCTGAGATGGTCGAACTTTTTGCCGCCGCCCATAAGGCGACCCGCAAAGCCGCTGCCCAGCCGGTGGGCCGGATCAATCGTACCCTGCACAGCTATTTCACCTTTTGCGGGGTGGATCAGGGGCTGAACTTGGTCGCCGCAGCACAGGCGGCAGCCCTGCGACCGGTTCTGGCCGGAACGACCTTTGAAACCCTCCCTGTTCTGTCCGCAGCCGCACCTTCGAAATTCGGAGGCCGGGCCGGACCACGGCATTACACCGAAGTCCCGGCTGGCGATGTCACCGTAAGGCATGTCTCGGACTTGCATGTGTTTCCAAACCAACTGGCCGCCATGCTGCTGGATGGCCGCCAGATCGCCGAGTGGCTGGAGATGTCGGCTGCCCAGTTTTCCCAACTTGGCAACAGCGACGAGCAGGTTCTGATCGACCCCGAGGGCACCGGGCACAATTTCGACGTGCTGCATGGGGTGACCTACAGGTTCGATCTGACCCAGCCCGCGCGATATGATTTAGGCGGCCAGTTGATCGACACGTCCCATTCCCGCCTGCGCGATCTTGCCTTTCAGGGCCGCCCCGTCGATCCGGATGAACAATTCGTCGTTGCATCAAACAGCTACCGAGCCAATGGCGGCGGCAACTTTCCCGTCCCAGACCCGGCCCGCCTGATCCCGGTGCCGCCGCTGAGCCTCCAGGGAATCTTGCGCGACTACCTGGCGGGACGATTGGGTCCGGATCCGGTGGAAAACACCGCCCAAAGCTTTTCCTTTGTTCCGCAGGCGGGCCGGTCCGTGATTCTGAAGACCGGGCCACGCGCTGCAAACTACCTGCACGAGCTCGACCACTTTGCAGCCACCACCGACGGGCAGGACGCGCGCGGGTTTCTTAGGGTACGCCTGTCTTTGTGACGGGTTGCCAAGCGGGTGCGTGATGCCTATATCGGCGGTCGAGAGGTTGGCGCGGGCAAGCGCCTCGCCAACCTGGTCAGGTCCGGAAGGAAGCAGCCACAACGAGCCCCGCTTGGGTCGATGTCCAACCTCTCACTTGACGCCGCGCCGCGTATTCGGCCCGGTCAATCCAACCTCTGCATTTCGTCGTTGTTCCTGAAAACCGCGCTTGCGGGCGGGTCAGGCGATCAATCGCGGCCAAACGGCACTGCTGCGCCGGGCGAAGGCGCCGATATGACCGATTTCGGACAGTCCGAAATCCTTGGGCTCCAACAAGTGCCGACGGGCGGTCGGACCATAGAGTTCAGCCAGCCGCCAGACGGCGGGCGGTGGCACTGTCTGGTCATCCTCGAACGCAATGATATCCGCCGTGGCGTTCGCCCGGCTCCAATCCGCTTGGGGAAGCGTGTCTCCCAATTCGGGCAGATAGCTGGTGGGCGATGTACACCACTTGCGCCATTGCCAATAGACGCCCGCCGGCAAATCGGCTCCGAATCCCAGAAGTTTCCCAGGCAGGTACCCCAGAAGACGCACCAGAGGTGGCACGTGGCCATACCAGAACAGAGTCGCCAAGCCCTTGTAGGGCCACGGGTGATCGGCCACCGTCACCAAACCTGCGCACACACAGATCATCCGGTCGATCTGTTCGATTTCCGGTTGCAGCGGACCCAGCATTCCACCGACCGAATGCCCGATCACCCACAGTTTTGCCTGCGGGTATCGACGGTGCATCTCGGCACGCGCTGCGGGCATGTCGATCAGCGCCCAGTCCGCCATCGTGGCCTTCGAGTCTTTCAGCCGCCCGGTCAGCGAATGCTCGAAATCCCGGTAATCATATGTCAGGCAAGCCATACCGCGCTCGGCGGCCAGCCAGCGAGCAAAGTGCTGATAGTAGTCACGTGGCACTCCTGTTGCGCCGTTCAGCACAACAACGGTTTGCGGCTCGACCGCCGGAGTGTAAAGCCGCGCCGCCAGCTGGGTCTGGCCCGACGGAAACTTAAAGTCTTCCACGTCAACCGCGTGCTGCGAATCCAACATCTTTGCCTCCAAACACTCTGGACCGATCGGTCTAATACTTTGTGTCTGGACCAATTGGTCTAGGCCTGTCAATATTTGGCCTGCATGACCCAACGTCCACCAAACACCAAAGATCGCCTGATCGTGACTGCCGCCCGACTGTTCCAGCGCTCGGGCTATAACGGTGTCGGTCTGGCGGAATTGCTGGCCGAAGCGCAAGCCCCCAAGGGTTCGCTTTATCACCATTTTCCAAAGGGCAAGCCGGATCTGGCCCTGGCGGCGGCCAGTTGGGCCTCGGACGGGATGTTGAGCATGATCGCTGCGGCATTCGACGACGCCGCGGATTTTCGCGACGGGGTCACCACCCTGTGCCACAAGATCGCGAAGCTGTTCGACACCTCGGCCCAATGGGAGACCTGCCCGATCGCCGCCACCCTGTTCGAAAGCCCCGACAACCGCGCGTTTCGGGAACATGCAGACCGTCTGTATGAAAGCTGGATCATCGAAGTTCGAAACCACGCCGCGCGGTTCGGAGTTTCCGACCCTGAAAATGCTGCGGACACCCTGTTCATCGTGATGCAAGGCGGCTGGCAATTGGCCCGTGCCCGCAGGGATTCGAATGTGCTGCGCAGACTGCCTGATCTGTTCCCTTGGGACTCACTCCGGCAACCGGGCTGAAACCGTCTTGACTCGATCCCGGATACACCGCTAGCGATGAGGGGATGGTTCCCGTGCCGTTTCGGTCCGGGATGAAAAGGGAACACGGTGCGGTCCAACCCGGAACTCCGGAGCGGACCAAGGCCGCGACTGCCCCCGCAACTGTAGGCGGAGAGCGATGCCTAAATACCACTGACCGCAAGGTTGGGAAGGTCGGCAAAGCAAAGACCCGCAAGTCAGGAGACCTGCCATCAAACGTGAAACCGAAACTCGGACGGGGTGTCCGGGCAGGGTCTGGCCTTGAAACCGGCGTCTGTCCAAATCCACCTCGCCCAGCGCGCGGAGGGCGCAACATGATTTGGAAGACCGATACCCATGAATTCGCGGCAACCATCTGCCAGCGCACCGGAAAGACCTGCCCGGCATTGGCGCGCATGGCACGGGCCATCGCGCAGGCAATGGCGACGGCGCAGGCGGCTACATCCCCCGACTTCCAAGTGGAAGGCAGTAGCGAACTGGCCCATTGCGAACATGGCTGCACGGCGCGGTTCGATGCACGTCCCGAACGGATCCGCGTGTATTGCGGAGCGGCCGCCGACACCCCGTCCGACTGCCTTGATACCTACGCCGACATGCTGTTTGACGACCAGAGCGACGCCCTGCCTGCGCAGGTCATCAGTGATCGACCCTGTGCGATGCTGCAGGCCACGGCGATCATGCCCGTGGTCAGGGCCGAGCGCGAGTTCCGCGCAACCGCCTGAATGTCAGGTCGCCAGTGCCTCGCGCGCTGGGGCGACGGCCCAGTCCATCTGAGCATCAGTCTCAACCGCGCAGGGGCGTACGGCCCGCAGGCGTTTCAGGGCCTGTTCCGGCTGCTCGCCGCTCTCGATCATCAAGCGCAGAACAACCATGCCAGACCGCCCACAACCGCCCCGGCAGTGGACCAGTACCCGCCCGCCGCCCGACAGCGCATGGCGGGCGGCGGCGCTGACTTCGGGCCATCGGCCGGATATCTCGGTCGACGGCGCCGAGAAGTCGGCGACCGGAAGATGCGCCCACCGACAGGCGCGCCGATGAATGTCACAGCCCAATTCGCCCGCACCCACAGAAACCAGTTCGGCAAGGGTTGTCATCGAAATCACCAGCCCCGGCGCCCAGGCTGAAATCAGGTCCAGATCTCCCTCATAGTCGCCGCCACCGCCGGGAACCGAGGTAAGGGCCAGCGTACCGCCGCCCACCTGCAATGCATGAACCACAAGATTTGTCATCAGACGTTCCCCCCGAAACTGGCTGATTGAAATTGATCCGCGCAGTATGCCTCACACCGCGCGCTCGCCAAAGCGAAAAACCTGCACCGGTGCTGTGGACGCGGGGCACCTGGAACTCTACCCTGCATCGTCAGTACGAATCCGTCAGAGCAGACATGACCACACAGTCCAGCCCCGCCTATCAGGTTCTCGCCCGAAAATACCGCCCGGAAACCTTTGCCGACCTGGTCGGTCAGGATGCCATGGTGCGCACGCTGAAAAACGCGTTCGAGGCGGACCGGATCGCGCAGGCCTTCATCATGACCGGCATCCGCGGCACCGGCAAGACGACCACGGCCCGGATCATCGCCAAGGGCATGAACTGCATCGGACCCGACGGCAATGGCGGCCCAACGACCGAACCCTGCGGCCAGTGCGAGCATTGCGTGGCCATCATGGAAGGTCGCCATGTGGACGTGCTGGAAATGGACGCCGCCAGCCGCACCGGCGTGAACGACATCCGAGAGATCATCGACAGCGTGCGCTATCGCGCCGCCAGCGCGCGGTACAAGATCTACATCATCGACGAAGTCCACATGCTGTCGACCAGCGCCTTCAACGCGCTGTTGAAAACGCTGGAGGAACCGCCCGAGCATGTGAAATTCATCTTCGCCACGACCGAGATCCGCAAGGTTCCGGTCACCGTGCTGTCGCGCTGCCAACGGTTCGACCTGCGCCGGATCGAGCCCGAAGTGATGATCGGCCTGCTGCGCAAGATCGCCACCGCCGAGGGCGCGGAAATCTCGGATGACGCGCTGGCACTGATCACCCGCGCCGCCGAAGGCTCGGCCCGGGATGCGACCTCGCTGCTGGATCAGGCAATCAGCCATGGTGCCGGCGAAACCACCGCCGACCAGGTGCGCGCGATGCTGGGACTGGCCGACCGGGGCCGCGTGCTGGACCTGATGGACATGATCCTGCGCGGCGATGCGGCCGGGGCCCTGACCGAACTGGGCGCGCAATATGCCGAGGGCGCCGACCCGCTGGCGGTGTTGCGCGATCTGGCCGAAATCACGCATTGGGTCTCGGTGGTGAAGATCACCCCCGACGCAGCCGAAGATCCCACCGTCTCGCCCGATGAACGCACCCGCGGCCAGCAGATGGCCGAGGCGCTGCCGATGCGGGCGCTGACCCGGATGTGGCAGATGCTGCTGAAGGCACTAGAGGAAGTCTCGGCCGCCCCCAACGCCATGATGGCTGCGGAAATGGCGGTGATCCGCCTGACCCATGTGGCCGATCTGCCCAGCCCTGAAGAGTTGATCAAACGCCTTCAGGACAGCCCTCCGCCGCCCGTCGGCGGGCCGGGGGGCGGCGTTCCGGTTGCCGGCAACACCGCCCCGCCCGTGACCGCGACGGCCTCGGCCCATGCGCCCACCCCGCGCGGTGTGGGCGGCGCGCCCACGGCGGCGTTGGCCCAAGACGTGCAGACCGCGCTGGCGCGTTATCCAACGTTTGAGCATGTGGTCGAGCTGATCCGCTCCAACCGTGACGTGAAGCTGCTGGTCGAGGTCGAGAACGGCGTCCGCCTCGTCTCGTACCAGCCGGGCCGGATCGAGTTCACGCCCACCGAAAAGGCGCCCACCGACCTGGCCGCGCGGCTCGGGTCCGCGCTGCAGCGCTGGACCGGCAATCGCTGGGCGGTCTCGATCGTCTCGGACGGGGACGCGCCCACCATCGCCGAACTGCGCGACGCGGCCGAGCTGGCGCTGAAGGCCAAGGCCGAAGAACACCCTTTGGTTCAGGCGGTTCTGACACAGTTCCCCATGGCCCGCATCACCCGGATTGAAACACCCGAGGACCGTGCGGCCAAGGTCGAAACCGAAGCCCTGCCCGAGGTCGAAGACGAATGGGACCCGTTCGAGGAAGACTGATCATCCGCGCAGAAGGCGCGCTGCCCTTGTGAAGGACGCAGACGGCCCGTATTTAGGCCGCAAATCGAATGACAGGAGACATACAGATGCTCAAAGGACTCGGCGGTCTGGGCGACATGGCCAAGATGATGAAATCCGCGCAGGAACTGCAGACCAAGATGGCGCAGATGCAGGAAGAGCTGAACACCATCATGGTCGTCGGCGAATCCGGCGCGGGCCTGGTCAAGGCCACGGCCTCGGCCAAGGGCGAACTGAAAGGTCTGGACATCGACCCCTCGATTTTCAACAGCGACGACAAGGAAGTGGTCGAGGACCTGATCCTGGCCGCAATCAAGGACGCGCAGACCAAAGCCGCCGAGCGGTCGCAGGAAGAAATGGCCAAGCTGACCGAAAGCATGGGCCTGCCGGCGGACATCAAGCTGCCGTTCTGATCTTCGCCCCTCAAACCCCCGCCGCCAAAGCCACGCAGGACAGGCCATGAGTTCGAACAGTGACATCGACGCCCTGATCGATCTGATGGCCAAGCTGCCGGGGCTGGGACCGCGCTCGGCCCGGCGGGCGGTGCTGCACCTGATCCGCAAACGCGCCCTGCTGCTGACGCCGTTGTCGGACGCCATGCAGCAGGTCGCCGCCACCGCACGCGAATGCCTGAACTGCGGCAACGTGGGCACCACCGACATCTGCGACATCTGCAATTCCGAAGACCGCGCCACCGGTGAGCTGTGCGTGGTCGAAGACGTGGCCGACCTGTGGGCGATGGAACGCGCGGGCGTGTTCAAAGGCCGCTACCATGTGCTGGGCGGAACGCTCTCGGCGCTGGACGGCGTCGGCCCGGAAGACCTGCGCATCCCCCGCCTGCGCGACCGCGTCACCGCCGAAAACATCACGGAAGTAATCCTGGCCCTGAACGCGACCGTCGACGGGCAGACCACGGCCCATTACATCGCAGATCAGTTGGAAGGACAGGTCCGCCTGACCTCGCTGGCGCAGGGCGTGCCGATCGGGGGCGAGTTGGACTATCTGGATGACGGGACCATCACCGCAGCGCTGCGGGCGCGGAAAGAACTGTAGCTGCCGCGTGCTGCCTGCAAGCAGCACGCTCTCGCCCCTCCCCGATTGCAAGGTACCACTTTACCCATCGGTCAGGTGTAGGCACCCGACGAGTAGGTCAATTCATAGGAATGGCTGTAGATCTCGAAGACTATCCCGAACGGATCCTCGACATAGACCATGCGGTAGGGTTTCTCGCCGGGGTAGTAGTATCGGATAGGCATGCGTTGTTTCCCGCCGGCCGCCACGATTTTTTCCACCAAGCCTTCGACATCAGGATCCTGGACGCAGAAATGGAACGTCCCGTTCCTGCGAAAGTCGATGTTGTTTTCCGGCGCGTAGTTCCCATCAAATTCAAAAAGCTCGATCCCGATACGATCGGCGGTCGCCAGATGCGCGATACGCAGTTTTTTCCAATTCGGGCCAAACACGTCCGTGCACATCACGCCGATGTCCGTGTCATCCTCGACCACATCGGTTGGCGGCATGATCACGTAAAACCCCAAAACCTCGGAATAGAATTTCACGGCTTCGTCCACGTTCGGGACGGACAACCCGATGTGAGAGAATGTTCTTGGATGTTGAGGCATGGCTTGCTCCTTGGTTTGTTGGGCAAGACGTATTTTGCGACGTCCTTGTTTCAAGCGCCCGCCCCACAAGGCAAAGCCGTGTTGTTCCATGCACATAGATCATCATGCACTGCTGCCGAGGCCTAGAATGATCTTTCCGTCGACCCCGCACCGTGTACTATGCCCTAGCCTGACCCATTTGATATCGGAACCCGCCATGAAACGCCTTCTCGCCCTGACCTTCGCCGCCTTCACCGCCACTTCCGCGTGGTCACAGCAACTGGTCGACAAGGGGTTCGTCGAAGGCTGGAACATCATGATGGACCCCAATCTGGGCAACGGCTGTCTGATCCAGACGGTGTATCAGGACCTGTCCGTGGTGCGCCTGGGCTACGATGCGCTGGACAATCGGGGCTATTTCACCGTTTTCCACAAGGGGTGGGGCAACATCGAGCCCGGCAAATCCTATCCGATCCGGTTCGAGCTGGACGGCAAGAGCTTTGACGCCACAGCCATCGGGTTCAAGCAGGATCGGGTGCCCGGTGCGACCGTGTTCTTCACCGACCGGAACTTTGTTGCGGCCATCGCCCAGAACAAGACGATGACGATCTACAACCCCGCAGGCGAGCGGGTTTTGGCGATCGATCTGAAGGGCACCGCCAAGGCATTGGACTATGCGCGGGACTGCCAGAACAAGAAGCTCTAGCGAATCGGATCGAACAACGCATCCGAAGCGGTGCAGTCCCGGATCACGTCCCGCCCACAGGGCACCGGGTCCAGATCACGTGACAGACAGACGCGCACTTCTTCGATGTAACCGTGCTTGCAAGTGACGGTGATCATGTCCGGCTCGAGCCCCGGATTGGCGTCGAGGAAGGCATCCTCGACCACGCGCGCCGGCAGTTTCACGGCTTTGTCCAACTTGCGAAACACCGGCGGTCGGGTGATGCGGTCATAGGCTTGCCGGGACAACGCGTAGTAGTCCGCTGCGGACAGGCCCGAACAGGTGCCGTGTTTCTTCCACTGGTGCCAGGCCAGACCCGAACTGCCTTGAATATCTTCCATCTGTCGGGTCATCGCACGAGACGGCGGCGCCTTGGCTGTCGGGCAATAGGAGGGCCAGCCCTGGTGGTATTGCGGCCACAACCCGTGCAGGATCCAGCCGTGATCGTGGCGCGCATCGCATTGGTCGGATCCGCGCGCGTCGCCTTCGCGGGCGCACCAGTTGGGCGACCAGCTCAGCGACAGGACGTAATAGTCGAACTCGCCTGACTTCTCGCCATCGGCCAGCGCGGCCATCGCGCCGAAAATCCACACCAGCAGCCCCAATAACGCCCAGCGCATTCGCCTCTTCCCTTCTTGCATCTGCACGACTATATACGGGCCAAGTTCCCCGACAACGGAAACCTGCCCCAAGACCACGGGGCCGCCGAATTCCGGCGACGGGACAGATGTATTCAAAGGAGACGGGCTGATGGCAAAACCCCTGATGGCCAAGGCAACCGCCGTTTGGCTGGTGGACAATACCACGATCAGCTTCAAGCAGATCGCGGATTTCGTGGGCATGCACGAGTTGGAAGTACAAGGCATCGCTGATGGCGATGTGGCGGCAGGCGTCAAAGGGTTCGACCCGATCGCCAACAACCAGCTGACCCAGGAAGAGATCGACAAGGCCGAGAAAGATCCGCTGCACAAGCTGAAACTCAAGTTCAACCCGGCCGCCGCCGGCGAGGAAAAGCGCCGCGGTCCGCGCTACACGCCGCTGTCCAAGCGCCAGGACCGCCCGAACTCGATCCTGTGGCTGGTCAAGTTCCACCCGGAGCTGAGCGATGGCCAGATCGCCAAACTGGTTGGCACCACCAAGCCCACGATCCAGTCGATCCGCGAGCGCACCCACTGGAACATCGCCAACATGCAGCCGATCGACCCGGTCGCGCTGGGCCTGTGCAAACAGTCCGAACTGGATGCCGCCGTCCAGAAAGCCGCCGCCAAGAAGGCCGCCGAAGGTGGCGTCATGAGCGATGACGAGCGCCGCAAGCTGGTCTCGACCGAACAGTCGCTGGAAATGGATGCCGCTCCCAAGATCCCCACGGCGATCGAGGGGCTGGAAACCTTCTCGCTGTCCGATGACGGCGACGAGGAAAAAGAAGACGAAGCAGTGGTGGATGCCGACAGCTTCTTCAACCTGCCCAAGGGCGGTGCCGAAGAAGACGACGAGGACGATCTGCGCAACTGACACTGTGCTGGCCCCGGTCCGATGGACCGGGGCCTTTTTGGAACTGGACCATGCTGAACATTCTATCGTCTATCTTCGGGCCGCACCGGGCGGTTTCGATTTACGCTTTCGCAAAAACCAAGGGACTGGCCATTCTGGGCGGCGTGGCCGTTATCGCCGTAGCTGCCGGTCTGCTGCTGTTCAGCGGCGATGGGAAACACGAACACGAAGCGTATATGACCGTTCCTGTACTGTCGGCTACGCCAATCAATGGTGATCTCAAGAACGGGGTCATCGCGTCGGTTCGATTGCCGGACGGATCGGCAACTTCAATCACCGCGACCGAGGCGCCGATCGCGCGCAGTGTCGGAACCACGGCCTGTGTGGAAAAACGGGTTTTCGTGGACAGCGGCGAACCGCGCTATCGGTTCAAATTGCCAAGCAACTGCGGCGCAAGCTGATATACAGAACCGCCCGAAGAATACTCCGGGCGGTTTTCTTCTTACAAAAGCTGGAACAGAATCCCTGCTGCAATAGCTCCGCTGATCCCAAGCCCGATATAGGCTGCGAACACACGGGGTTTGACCAGAGACCAGACAGCCGCCATGGCCGGAATGGAACTGACGGCCCCGGCGATCATGAAGGACATCGCCGCGCCCGCGCTCATCCCCTGCTCCATCAGGCCGGCCAGAAGCGGCGGCGCGACATACGAGTTCAGGTAGGCCGGCATCCCGACAAAGGCGGCGATCACGATCGGCACCGCACCGTCGCCACCAACCAGCCGCGCGATCAGATCAGCCGGAACATAGCTGACCAGCAGCGCCTCGAGCACATAGGCCAGAGCGAGCCACTTCAGCAGGAACAGGCCGTTCTGCACAAATTCCCGACGGAACCGGACGCGGCGTTCGGGCTCTTCCCAAAAGCGCCAAAGCAGCGTGTCTTTCTTCGGACCGCAGCCACAGCATCCGGCCGGTTCATAGTGGCGCAGAGGTTGGGCAAAGGCACCCTGACGCATAAGAAAACGCACCGCGAACCCGCCGAACAATCCCAGTGCCACGGCGGCAACCGCTTTGCCGATCGCAAACGGCCAGCCCAAAGCGCCCGCCGTGATCAACAGCGTGGGCGGGTCAATCAACGGCGAGCTCAGCCAGAAGGCCATGACCGCCGACAAGGGCGCACCCAATGCAAGCAGGCCTGCGATGAACGGGATCACCTCGCAGGAGCAGAACGGAGCCAACCCGCCGAACAACGCGGCCAGCAGGATCATCCGGGTTTCGCGGCCCTCGAAGGCCCGGGCAACCATAGTCTCGGCCCCGCTGGCCTTGAGGTAGGACAGCAACAGCACTGCAAACAGGATGTACTGACCGGTGTGCACCAGAGCCTTGGCTGCAAAAGTCATGACGTTCACCCAATTGCCTGGGTCCAGAATGGCCACAAGCACAAGGATCGCCACGATCAGGGCCCAGGGTGTCTTCAGCAGACCGGACAGGGTTTGACCAACGGCCTTCGGGGATTGGGTCAATTCAGCCATCGTTTGCGACCTTTCTGGATTCATCCGCGCAGCATTCGCTGAGGATGAACTGCGCCAGTGATCTCAATTCATCGAAACATGCTCGGTTGATTGTGGTCCGCCCGGATTTCTCCTGCTCGACCACGCCGCCTGCCGCCAGGAATCGCAGGTGATGAGCCAGGGTGGACGGTGCCATCCCAGTCCGACTTTGGATCTCTCCGACCGTCAGACCAGCCTGTCCGGCCCGCACAAGGGTCTTGAGCACCTGCAATCGCGCCTCGGACCCCATCGCCGAAAACCCTGCAGCAGCTTTTTCCCACATTTGGTTATCTCCATTAAACTAGATTTCTAGTTTTTTAGTGATGAGCAAAGCCCGAGTCAACCGTATGGATAAATTTCCGTTGATCCCGAATAAGTCCAGATTGCCCTGTATTTAAGTCCAACATATAACGAGGCATGGGAATTTCGGTCGATACCTTCTTTCTGAAACCGGGCGGTCAGGGCACTCTGCAGGCGCAGATCCAGCAGATGATTGCCGAGGGCATCCTGTCAGGCCGCTTTCATGTCGGTGAGAAACTGCCGTCGTCGCGCAAACTGGCCGCGCATCTGGGTGTCAGCCGCATCACGGTGACGCTGGCCTATACCGAGTTGCTGGCAAATGACTATCTGACGGCCAAAGGCCGGTCCGGGTACTACGTGTCACAGAACGCGCCGGTGCCACCGAAATACACACCGGTTCAGCGCAGCGAAGAAACCGTCAACTGGGACGCCGCACTGGCCCGCCGCTTTTCCGAGGGTGATTTTCTGGCCAAGCCACCGGATTGGCGAGAATATAGCTATCCGTTCATCTACGGCCAGGCCGACCGCACCCTGTTTGATCATGCGAACTGGCGCCTCTGCGCCGTTCGGGCCCTTGGCCACAAGGATTTCGACTCGCTGACCGGCGACTACGTGGATCAGGACGATCCGTTGCTGATCGAGTTCATTGCCCGCCACACCTTGCCCCGCCGCGGTATCGCCGCTCGGCCCGAGGAAATCCTGATCACGCTGGGCGCTCAGAACGCCCTTTGGCTGACCTCGCGCATTCTTCTGGGCCATGGGCGCAAGGCGGCGATCGAGGACCCCAGCTACTACGCTCTGCACGAGCTTATGCGCTGCTCGGATGCCTCGATGACACCATTGCGGGTGGACAAGGATGGGTTACCGCCCGAGTCCATCCCGGACGGCACCGACGTGATCTACACCACGCCCAGCCACCAATGCCCGACAACCGCGACAATGCCCGTCGCCCGGCGTCACGACCTGTTGAAACGCGCCCGCGAACTGGACGCAATGATCGTCGAAGATGACTATGAATTCGAGATGGCCTTCCTGGGTGCCCCGTCCCCGGCGCTCAAGTCCTTGGACAAGGACGGGCGTGTGGTCTACGTGGGCAGCTTTTCCAAGTCTTTGTTCCCGGGATTGCGGTTGGGGTACATGGTCGGATCCGAACCGTTCATCCGCGAGGCCCGCGCGCTGCGGTCGCTCGTTTTCCGACACCCACCCGGCCATATCCAGCGAACGGCGGCCTATTTCCTGTCGCTCGGGCACTATGACGCCCAGATACGGCGTATGTCCAAGGCTCTGATGCAGCGGCGCAAGACGATCGAGAACGCGATCGAGGCGAACGGGTTGACCGTGGCAGGGCGCGGGGTCTTCGGTGGATCGTCGATGTGGATGAAGGCACCGGACCACGTCGACACCGCGGAATTGGCGAAAACGCTTCAAAATCAGAGTGTTCATATCGAGCCCGGCGCGGCGTTCTTCTCGGGGCCGGATCGGCCAAGGAACTACTACCGCCTGGGGTACTCCTCGATTTCGGCTGACCGGATACCCGCGGGAATCGAGCGGGTTGCGGCCGCGATCCGGGACTGCTGAGGCCACACTGGACCTACTCCGGCGCCGTGTCTGGCCCTAACCCAGATGCCCCCGTTGCGCCAAAACCAATGGCAAGCCAAGGCGTATCGCCTGACCGTTTCCACCATTGCTTGGAGAGCGTCCAAATGAAAATGACGACAGAAGAGGCCTTTGTTAAGGTTCTGCAGATGCACGGCATCGAACACGCGTTCGGGATCATTGGCTCGGCCATGATGCCGATCTCGGACCTGTTCCCCAAGGCCGGGATCATGTTCTGGGACTGCGCTCATGAAGGCAGCGCCGGCATGATGGCCGACGGCTACACCCGCGCCACCGGCAAGATGTCCATGATGATCGCACAGAACGGCCCCGGCATCACCAACTTCGTCACTGCCGTCAAAACCGCCTACTGGAACCACACACCGCTGCTGCTGGTCACACCGCAGGCCGCGAACAAGACCATCGGACAGGGCGGCTTTCAGGAAGTCGAGCAGATGAAACTGTTCGAGGACATGGTGGCGTATCAGGAAGAGGTCCGCGATCCATCCCGCGTCACCGAGGTTCTGAACCGCGTGATCATGAAGGCCAAGCGCGCCAGCGCCCCGGCTCAGATCAACATCCCGCGTGACATGTGGACTCAGGTCATTGACGTCGAACTGCCCGCGGTCGTCGATTTCGAGCGTCCCGCAGGCGGTGAAACCGCTGTCGCAAAGGCCGCCGAACTGTTGTCGAACGCCAAGAACCCCGTGATCCTGAACGGAGCGGGCGTGGTGCTGGCCAAAGGCGGCATCGAGGCCTCGAAGGCCCTGGCCGAGTGTCTGGATGCGCCGGTTTGCGTCGGCTACCAGCACAACGACGCCTTCCCCGGCAGCCATCCGCTGTTTGCCGGCCCGCTGGGCTACAACGGGTCCAAAGCAGCGATGGAACTGATCAAGGAAGCCGACGTGGTCCTGTGCCTCGGCACGCGCCTGAACCCGTTCTCGACCCTGCCGGGCTATGGCATGGAATACTGGCCGGCCGACGCCAAGATCATCCAGGTCGACATCAACCCCGACCGGATCGGCCTGACCAAGAAGGTCTCGGTCGGTATCGTCGGCGACGCGGCCAAGGTGGCAAATGGCATCCTGGCGCAGCTGAGCGACACGGCCGGAGACGAAGGCCGCGCCGAGCGCAAGGCCAAGATTGCCGAGAAGAAGTCGCGTTGGGCCCAGCAGCTCAGCAGCATGGACCACGAGGACGACGATCCCGGTACCAGCTGGAACGAGCGCGCGCGCGCGGCCAAACCCGACTGGATGAGCCCCCGCATGGCATGGCGCGCCATTCAGGCCGCGCTGCCGAAAGAAGCCATCATCAGCTCGGACATCGGCAACAACTGCGCCATCGGCAACGCCTACCCGTCCTTTGAGGAAGGTCGCAAGTATCTGGCCCCCGGCCTGTTCGGACCGTGCGGATATGGCCTGCCCGCCATCGTCGGCGCCAAGATCGGCTGCCCGGACGTGCCCGTAGTTGGCTTTGCCGGTGACGGCGCCTTCGGCATCGCGGTGAACGAGCTGACCGCCATCGGCCGCGAGGAATGGCCTGCCGTGACGCAGATCGTGTTCCGCAACTACCAGTGGGGCGCGGAAAAGCGCAACTCGACCCTGTGGTTCGACGACAACTTCGTGGGCACCGAACTGGACACCAAAGTGTCCTATGCCGGCATCGCCCAAGCCTGCGGCCTGAAGGGTGTCGTCGCCCACACCATGGACGAGCTGACCGCCGCCCTGAATCAGGCCATCGAAGACCAGAAGAATGGCATCACCACCCTGATCGAAGCCCTGATCAACCAGGAACTGGGTGAACCGTTCCGCCGCGACGCGATGAAAAAGCCTGTGGCCGTGGCCGGCATTTCCGCCGACGACATGGTGCCGCAGCAGGTCTGAGCGGGAACGGAGCTGGAGCGGATGACCCTGACACCCATCGAGTTGTTGCGTCAGCAAGCTCCGGCAATCCGGCCAGTCGTTGCTCTGAGCGAAGGCAGTGATCCCCGCATCGTTGCGGGGGCGCTTGCCGCCCGGTCCGCAGGGCTGTCCGACATCATCCTTGTCGGTCCGCGGGCAGAAATCGAAGCCGAGTTGCTGGCGCAGGGCGCCGCACCGGGCGATGGCCTTTCCATCCATGACCCGACCGAGTCGCCGCTGACCGAGGAGTTCGCGGCCATCTACCACGATCTGCGCCGGCACAAGGGCGTTGATGCAGCGTCGGCCCGGTCCGCCGCCGAAACGCCCTTGGTCTACGCGGCCATGCTGGTCCGGACAGGGCGCGCCACGGGAACGGTCGGTGGCGCTGTCCACACGACCGGTGATGTAGTTCGCACGGCGATTCAGGTGATCGGCCTGGCCCCGGATGCCGGATTGGTGTCCTCGTTTTTCCTGATGTACCCGCCGGACCAGGGCGGACCTGATGCGCGCGCGATGCTGTTTTCCGATTGCGGGCTCGTGATTGATCCGACCGCATCGGAGCTGGCCCATATCGCAGCCGCCTCGGCCCAGTCGGCCCGGGCCATCCTGCGGGAACAGCCGTCGCTAGCGATGCTGAGCTTTTCGACCAAAGGCAGCGCAAGACATCCCGGTGTCGACAAGGTCACCGAGGCAACACGTCTTTTGCGCGAACAGCATCCCGAGCTGCATGTCGACGGCGAGCTGCAATTCGACGCGGCTTTTCACCCCCCCGTCGGCCAGAAAAAGGCTCCTGGATCGACAGTGGCCGGAAAGGCCAACGTCATGATCTTTCCCAATTTGGACGCGGGAAACATCAGCTACAAGATCACCCAGAGGATCGGTGGATACATGGCGATCGGTCCGGTGCTGCAGGGTCTGGCCCGACCGGCGAATGATCTGTCCCGCGGCTGCAGCGCCGAGGATGTCGAACAGATGATCGCCGTGACCGTGCTGCAGGCATTGGGAACATGACTATCAAATCTGGCGCCATCGTCAGAACAGTATTCTAAATCCGGGCTGAAAGTGACAAGTTCGTCCCGACGCAAACGACTGGATCCGCAAATGACCCATCAGCAGCCAATCCTCGACACGTCTCCCAAGGTCTCGGACGAGGTTCGCAAGACAACCTGCTACATGTGTGCCTGCCGATGCGGGATCAACGTCCACATGAAGGATGGCAAGGTCGCTTACATCGAGGGCAACCGTGACCACCCGGTGAACAAGGGGGTTCTGTGCGCCAAAGGCAGCGCGGGCATCATGCAGGTCAACGCCCCGTCACGCCTGCGCGCTCCGCTCAAGCGGGTGGGTCCGCGCGGGTCAGGTGAGTTCGAGGAAATAAGCTGGGACGAAGCGTTGGACATCGCCGTCGGCTGGCTCAAACCGTTGCGCGAGGACAACCCCGAGAAGCTCGCCTTTTTCACCGGCCGCGACCAGTCGCAATCCTTCACCAGCTTCTGGGCCCAGAATTTCGGCACCTGCAACTATGCGGCCCATGGCGGTTTCTGCTCGGTCAACATGGCGGCCGGCGGAATCTACACGATGGGCGGCGCGTTCTGGGAATTCGGCCAGCCCGATTGGGACCGCACCAAGCTGTTCATGCTGTTCGGCGTGGCAGAAGACCATGACAGCAACCCGATCAAGATGGGTATCGGCAAGATCAAGGCGCGCGGTGCCCGCGTGATCGGGGTGAACCCGATCCGCACCGGCTACAACGCAGTGGCCGATGACTGGGTCGGCATCACGCCCGGGACCGACGGGCTGTTCATCCTGTCGCTGATCCATGTGTTGATGAAAGCCGGCAGGATCGACCTGGATTACCTGAGCCGCTATACCAACGCCCCTGTCCTGATGAATGCCGCCGAAGGTCCTGAAAAGGGCCTGTTTCTGCGGGACGCGGACGGCAAGCCGTTGGTGATTGACCGGGTCACGGGGCAACCGACGGCCTTCGACAAACCGGGCGTCCGGCCGGACCTGACCGCCACCTATGAAATGGACGGCATCACCCACCGGCCGGTCTTTCACCTGATGGCGGAAAAATACCTCAGCGACGAATACGCCCCCGAAGCGGTGGCCGATGAATGCGGCATACCCGCCAGCCGGATCCGCGCCATCGCCGGTGAACTGGCGCGCGTCGCCTTTGACGAGGCCTTCGAGCTGGACCAGGAATGGACTGACTTCCGGGGCGAAAAGCACAGCAAGATGATCGGCCGGCCGGTAGCCATGCACGCGATGCGCGGCGTTTCGGCCCATGCCAACGGATTCCAGACCTGCCGCGCGCTGCACGTGCTGCAGATCCTGCTTGGCACGGTCGAAGTTCCGGGTGGGTTCCGCTTCAAGCCGCCCTATCCGAAGCCGGTCGAAGCACACCCGACCCCCCATTGCAAGGTCACGCCAAACTCGCCCCTGGACGGCCCGCATCTGGGTTTCGTGCGCGGCCCCGAAGATCTGGCCCTGAAGGCCGATGGCAGCCCGGCGCGCATCGACAAGGCCTTTACCTGGGAAAACCCGATGTCCAGCCACGGGCTGATGCACATGGTGATCTCGAACGCTCACGCGGGCGATCCCTACAAGATCGACACGCTGTTCATGTACATGGCCAACATGTCCTGGAACTCGACCATGAACACTAAGGGCGTGATCGAGATGCTGACGGACAAGGATGACAACGGAGACTACGTGATTCCGCGGATCATCTACTCCGATGCCTATTCCTCGGAAATGGTGGCCTATGCCGACCTGATCCTGCCCGACACCACGTATCTGGAGCGGCATGACTGCATCTCGCTCCTCGACCGCCCGATCTGCGAGGCCGACGGAGCCGCAGATGCGATCCGCTGGCCGGTGATCGAACCCGATCGCGACGTGCGCGGATTTCAGACGGTGCTGATCCAGCTGGCCAACAAGCTGGGTCTGCCGGGTTTCACCGATGAGGACGGCTCGGCCAAATACACGGACTATGCCGACTACATGGTCAACCATCAGCGCAAGCCAGGCATCGGCCCACTGGCTGGATTCCGCGGCGCAGATGGCTCGCAGGTGGGTCGAGGCGACGTGAACCCGAACCAACTGGACCGCTATATCGAGAATGGCGGCTTCTACGTGGAACACATCCCGGACGAGGCCCTGTTCTACAAACCCTGGAACGGCGCCTATCAGGACTGGGCAGTGGGAATGGGCCTGTATGACGGCCCGCAACCCTACCTGTTCCAGCTCTATTCCGAACCGATGCGCAAGTTCCAGCTGGCCGCCGAAGGCCATGGTGACCGCCAGCCCCCCGACCACTTGCGCGGCCGCATCAAAGAAACCATGGACCCGCTTCCGATCTGGTACGAAACCGACCAGACCGGAAACGAAGGCTTTACCGTAAACGCCCTGACCCAGCGCCCCATGGCGATGTATCACAGCTGGGGCACCCAGAATGCCTGGTTGCGGCAACTGCACGGGCGCAACCCGCTGTATGTTCCCACCAAGCTGATGTGCGAACACGGACTGAAGGACGGGGACTGGGCCAAAGTCAGTTCTCCGCACGGAGAAATCACTGTGCCCGTAATGGAAATGGCGGCGTTGAACGACAACACCGTCTGGACATGGAACGCCATCGGCAAACGCAAGGGCGCGTGGGCGCTGCAGCCCGACGCGCCCGAGGCGACCAAAGGATTCCTGCTCAACCACCTGATCCACGAATTGCTGCCGCCCAAGGGCGACGGTCTGCGCTGGGCCAATTCCGACCCGATCACCGGACAGGCCGCGTGGTTTGACCTCAAGGTCAAGATCGAAAAAGCCGAAGCACCGGCAGACGCCCAAAGCCAACCGGAATTCCCGCCAATCAAATCTCCGGTCGGCACCGGCCCCAAGGATCTCGCATGGAAGGTTGGCAAATGACGATGCCCCGCACTCCATTTGGCCCGCAATACTCCGGGGATGAATTGAGCCGAGCGGCTCAGGAGGGGGTTGCCCCCCTTTCGACCCCGGCCCTCGACAAAGAGCAGACGCCATGACCCAACTTCCCCAATCCACCGAGCGAAAAATGGGCCTGGTCATTGACCTGGATACTTGCGTCGGCTGTCATGCCTGCGTGATCTCCTGCAAGGGCTGGAACACCGAGAACTACGGCGCCCCCCTGTCCGATCAGGACGCCTATGGCGCGGACCCCTCGGGCACATTCCTGAACCGGGTGCACTCTTACGAGGTGCAGCCGGCCGAAGGTGCCGCCCAGCTGATCCATTTCCCGAAATCCTGCCTGCATTGCGAGGATGCGCCCTGCGTCACCGTCTGCCCCACCGGCGCCAGTTACAAGCGGGTCGAGGACGGGATCGTGCTGGTCAACGAAAGCGACTGCATCGGCTGCGGCCTGTGTGCCTGGGCCTGCCCCTATGGCGCGCGCGAACTGGACGCAGCAGAGGGGGTCATGAAGAAATGCACCCTGTGCGTCGATCGCATCTACAACGACAACCTTCCCGAGGAAGACCGCGTTCCCGCCTGCGTGCGGACCTGCCCCGCGGGGGCCCGCCATTTCGGTGATCTGGGCGACCCCGACAGCGAGGTCAGCCAACTGGTGGTCGAGCGCGGCGGAATGGATCTGATGCCCGAAATGGGCACCAAACCGGTCAACAAATACCTGCCACCCCGCCCCAAGGATACGGTCGAAAAGCAGATCGACATCCTGGCGCCCCTGCTGGCGCCGGTCGCCGACGAGCCGAAGGGCTTCCTTGGCTGGCTGGACAAGGCATTGGAGAAGCTCTGACATGCATCCCGCACCTTCCGTCATCCTGTTCACCACTCTGTCGGGGCTGGGCTTCGGCCTGCTGTTCTTCCTGGGCCTCGGCTTTCCGAATGTCTCGGGCTGGGTGGCCTTCGTGTTCTTCGCCATCGCCTATGCGCTGTCCGTGGGAGGGCTCATGGCCTCGACCTTTCACCTCGGCCACGCCGAGCGCGCGCTCAAGGCGTTCACCCAATGGAAGACAAGCTGGCTCAGCCGCGAGGGCTGGTGCGCAGTTCTGGCCCTGTTGGTCATGGGGCTCTATGCGATCGGCGCGATCTTTCTGGACCAACGCTGGTCCGGTCTGGGTCTGATCGGTTCGCTGCTCTCATTGGCGACCGTATTCACGACCTCGATGATCTACACGCAACTCAAGACGATCCCGCGGTGGAACCTGACACTGACGCCTGTGATGTTTCTGAGCTTCAGCGTGGCGGGTGGCGCGCTTCTGGCGGGGCAGACCGCATTTGCGATCCCGCTGCTGTTGATCGCCGCGCTGGTTCAAATTCTTTACTGGCGTTCGGGCGATCAGGCCTTGGCCAACTCGGGAACCAACCTTGGTACGGCAACTGGTCTTGGCGACCGGGGTTCTGTCCGCGCGTTTGAACCGCCGCATACAGGAACCAACTATCTGCTGCGCGAATTCGTTCACGTTGTCGGACGCAAACACGCAGACAAGCTGCGGGCCATTTCCTTTGCCTTGGCCTTCGTGGTTCCCGTCGGTCTGTTGATCCTGCCGTTCAACCACCTGGTCGGAGCGCTGGCGGTGCTATCTCATCTGGCAGGAATCGCGACTTCTCGCTGGCTGTTCTTTGCCCAGGCCGAACATGTGGTCGGGCTGTACTACGGCAAGCGCTAAGTCGCTCTGCAGGCAAGCAAAGGGCGGTGCCGGTTCTCCCGGACACCGCCCTTTTTCTTTTGGAACACGCCTGATCAGATCAGGCCCGCATGCTCCATCGCGGCATCAATCGCGGCCTTTGTGCTGTCTTCCAGCGTCGTCAGCGGCGACCGCACTTCTTCGGTGCAGCGTCCCAGTTTGCTGAGCGCGTATTTCGCACCCACCAGGCCCGGTTCGATGAATATGGCCTCGTGCAGCGGCATCAACCGATCCTGATATTCCAGCGCCGTCGCATAGTCGCCCGACAGGGTCGCCTGCTGGAACTCGGCGCACAGCTTTGGGGCCACGTTCGCGGTGACCGAGATACAGCCGACACCACCATGAGCGTTGAAACCCAGGGCCGTCGCGTCCTCACCCGAAAGCTGGCAGAAGTCTTTGCCGCAGGCAGCGCGCTGCTGGCTGACGCGGGCAAGATCGCCCGTGGCGTCCTTGACACCGATGATCCGAGGCAGTTGCGCCAGCGCACCCATGGTGTCCGGGTTCATGTCGATGACCGAGCGGCCCGGGATGTTGTAGATGATGATCGGAATATCCGCACAGTCATGCAGCGCCCGAAAATGGGACAACAGGCCTTTCTGAGTCGGCTTGTTGTAGTAGGGCGTGACGACCAATGCCGCATCCGCACCCACTTTCTGTGCGAATCGCACGAACCGGATGGCTTCGAGCGTATTGTTCGACCCGGCCCCGGCGATGACCGGCACGCGCCCCGCGGCGGCCTTGACCACCTCGGCCACTACGGTTTCGTGTTCCTCGTGGCTCAGCGTCGGGCTTTCGCCGGTCGTGCCGACGGGCACCAGACCGGTCGACCCTTCGGCAATCTGCCATTCCACCAATTGTTTGAGCGTATCCAGGTCCAACTCGCCGTTGCGGAACGGGGTGACGAGAGCTGGCATCGAGCCTTTGAACATGGAACGCTCCTTGAGGTTCAATCGTGTGATGTGCGTCGCGGGCCGACACGAATTTAGGTTTCTTGAGTTGATCCCGGCGGCGCAAGGTTTATCCTGAATGGCTGTATCCTCGGTTGGTCGGGAAATGCAAGGGATGACACGGATTCTGTCGCTGATCGCGACGATGATTCTAGCTTTGACGCTTCAAACTCAGGCCGTGCGGGCCGATGTGGTGTCCGATCTTCGGGCCGCAATGTCCGAAATGCGCAAAGGCGACTGGAACGCCGCCTTGCGCGTGGCCGGCACCCGCGGCTCGGTCGCGCGCGACATCATCGTGTGGCACTGGCTGCGCCAAGGCTTCGGCAGCTCGGGCGATGTTCTGGTCTTTCTGGAACGGCGGCCCGATTGGCCGGGCCTTGCCTGGCTGCGCCGCAAAAGCGAGCCGTCCTTTACCGGCGCGGACCCGGACCGGGTGCTGAAGTTCTACAAGGACAACCCCCCACAGACCGCCGAGGGAGCTCTGAACTATGCTGTGGCACTGAAGGCCAAGGGCCGAACCGGTGAGGCCGAGGCAGATATCGTCACTGCCTGGCGGACGATGCCGATGGGTTCGGGCCTGCAGCAGGACTACGTTCAGAACTTCGGGCCACTGCTGAAACCGCATCACGAGGCTCGTCTGGACCGGATGCTGTGGGATGGTCATCTGATCAGCTCGGCCCAGATGCTGCCGCTGGTCAGCGAAGACTACCGCAAACTGGCCGAAGCGCGGATCGCCCTGCAAAAGCGCCAACCCGGCGTGGATGGCAAGGTTGCCGCCGTTCCGAAGGCGCTTGCCGATGATCCGGGGCTGGCCTTTGACCGGTTCGTATGGCGGGACCGCAAAGAGCTGGACGACAGCGCCATTGATCTGATGCTGGCGCGCTCGACCAGCCCGCAGGCACTGGGCGAACCCGACAAGTGGGCCGAAGGGCGACGCAGGCTGGCTCGGCTGGAAATGCGTCAGGGTGATGCGAACCGGGCCTATGCCATCGCCGCCAATCACCACATGACACCCGAGATGGGGTATGGATATGCCGACCTCGAGTGGCTGTCGGGTTTCCTGGCTTTGCGCAAGCTGAACGACCCGGCCACAGCCGTTCGGCATTTCCAGAACTTCCTGGGGGCTGTGAAGTCTCCGATCTCGATGGGTCGGGGCGGGTATTGGTTGGGCCGGGCCTACGCCGCAACCGGAAACGCCGAGAAAGCCTACGAGGCTTATGCAATCGGCGCCGACTACCAGACCTCGTTCTATGGCCTGTTGGCTGCAGAACAGATCGGACGGCCATTTGACAGCGACCTGGCCAACCCGCGCCGGGCGCCCCATTGGAAACAGGCCGAGTTCGCCAAGTCCAGTGTGCTTGAGGCGGGGCTGCTGCTGATACGAGCTGGCGAGCCGGAATTGGGCGAACGGTTCCTGACGCACCTGGTCGAAAGCCTGGATCCGGTGCAGGCCGGCCAGCTGGGTGATCTGGCGGTCGAGTTGAAGGAGCCGCATCTGGCGGTGATGATCGCCAAACGGGCCGCGACGAATGGAGTCGTATTGCCCGCGGCGTATTACCCGGTCCATCCCGTTGCGGATATCGGATTGCCCATGGCCAAGGAAATGACCCTGGCCATCGCACGCCGCGAAAGCGAATTCGACCCGGTCGTGATCAGCGGTGCCGGCGCGCGCGGCCTAATGCAGGTGATGCCTGCGACCGCCAAGCTGGTCGCGCAGGAACTGGGCATTCTCAGCGGTCATCAGACGGGACGTTTGACCTCGGATTGGCGATACAACGCCAAACTGGGGGCAAACTATCTGGCCGGGCTGGCTGCCGAATTCAACGGCAACGTCGTGATGATGGCCGCAGGTTACAATGCCGGCCCCAATCGCCCGAAATCATGGATGGACCGCTACGGCGACCCGCGAACCGGCGCGGTGGATATCGTCGACTGGATCGAGACGATCCCCTTCAACGAGACCCGCAACTATGTGATGCGGGTGACCGAGAGCCTGCCTGTCTACCGCGCAAGGCTGGGCAAACCCGCGCTGCCGATCCCGTTCTCGCAGGAGTTGGTCGGATCAACCCTGTCGGCGTTCGCGCCATAGGGTGAACAGACCCGCCGCCACCACCAGCCCCGCCCCCGCGACCACCGCGGGGCGCAGGGTCTCGTCAAAGATCGTGATGCCCAGGATTGCGCTCCACATCAGGTGGAAATAGGCAAAGGGCTGTACGGCGCTGGCCTCTGCCATCTCGTAGCACTTGATCAGCAGCCAATGCCCCAAAACGCCGGTAATGCACAGCAGCCCCATCCAGAACCAATCCCGCGGCACCATCGGCTCCCAGAACCACAGGCCGATGCAGGTCATGACCAATGCTCCGACGATCCCGGTCCAGAAGAAGCTGGTTGCGGTACTGTCCTGACGCGCGGCATAGCGGGTCAGCAGACCATAGAACGCAAACATCAGCGCCGAGATCAGAGGGATCACTGCCCACGGATTGAAAACGCCCATGCCGGGCTGCAGAATGATGAGCACGCCAACGCATCCGACCCCGATGGCCGACCAGCGCCGCCAGCCGACCTTCTCGCCCAGCACCGGCCCGCTGAGCGCGGCGACCAGAAGCGGATAGCAGATGAACACCGCCTGGCTCTCGATCAGGCCGAGAATGGTAAAGCCGTAGACGGCGACGCAGATCTCGCCGGCAAGCAGCAGGCCGCGCAGGATCTGCAGGCCCGGTTGCCGCGTCCGGGCGACGGCCGCCAGACCACCGGGTGCGCGCGCCGCCAAGGCAATCACGAAAGCCGCAAAGAACCAGTATCGCAGCATGACCACCATGTAGGTGTTGTACGTGCCGGCCAGATGGCGCGAGATGCCGTCCTGCAACGCAAACACGATCGTGGCCGCGATCATCAGCGCAATACCCGCCCGCACGTTGTTTGTCTGGGTCATGCCTTGGTCGCCCGCGTCATGTGCCGTTTGCGGCCGTATCCCGGCGCGCGGGATACCGAAAACCCGGCTTCCTGCAACCCACGCCGCACGAACCCGGCTGCGGTATAGGTGGCGGCCGTCCCTTCGGGCGCTGTATGGGCCGCCACTTGCCGTATCAGTTCAGGCTGCCACAACTCAGGGTTCTTGGCGGGCGAGAACCCATCCAGGAACCAGGCATCGGCGAGCCCGTCCCAAACAGGCAGGGTCTGGCGGGCATCACCTTCGATCACGGTCAGACGCAGCGTGTCCAAATCACAGCCGCCACCCTGCCATCGGTCAAGGAACCGGTCGGCCCAGGGCGCCAGCTCGGGAAAGGCCGCAAGCGCGCGCTTCATATCGGCAGGGGCCATCGGAAAGGCTTCGAAACTGGTGAACGTCAGCGGACCCGATTGTCCGGACTTCTCCCATTCCGACCAAGCGGTCAGCATGTTCAGTCCGGTTCCGAACCCCAGCTCGGCGATGTGAAAACCGGGGGCAAAGCGAGCGGGCAGATCGTTGCCTTGCAAAAAGACATGACGGGTCTCCTCCAGTCCGTTCTGAAGGCTGAAATAGGGGTCGTCGAAACGATCAGAAACAGGGACTGTCTCATCCCTCCACGACAATTTGGCGCGCTGGTCTGCCATCGGGAATTCCTGTAGCTAAGCGGCGCGACACTGAACAAGGAAAAGGGGATTGGCAATGGTCGATGTGACGATCCGCGGGGCTGGTATATTTGGCCTGTCCATCGCCTGGACTTGTGCGCGACGTGGCGCCAGGGTCCGGGTCGTCGATCCCTACGGCGCGGGTTCAGGGTCCAGCGGCGGGCTGGTGGGTGCCCTTGCCCCGCACGTTCCGGAAAACTGGAACGACAAGAAAGCATTCCAATTCGAAAGCCTGCTGATGGCCGAACCGTTCTGGCGACAGGTGGAGGCCACCGGCGGCGTTTCGCCCGGCTATGCGCGTCTGGGGCGGATCCAGCCCATCAACGACCCAAAGAACCTCGACCTGGCGCATCAGCGTGCGGCCTCGGCCCGCGACCTTTGGCAGGGTCGGGCTGAATGGACCGTGGTCGAGGCGCGCTCGGTCGGATCATGGTGCCCGCCCAGCGCAACGGGATTCGTCATCCACGATACGTTGAGTGCACGCATGCATCCACGCCGGGCCTGCGCCGCGCTGGTGGCCGCGCTGGCCGTGATGGGGGTTGAGGTCGTGCCCGAAGCCCGGGACACCGGGGCAGTCATTCATGCGACCGGGGTGTCCGGCCTGTTGGAACTGTCCGATGCTTTCGGCAAGGCAGTCGGAAACGGGGTCAAGGGACAGGCGGCACTGCTGCGGTTCGACGCGGGCCAGGTGCCGCAGCTGTTTGCGGAGTCGATCCATTTCGTGCCCCACGCCGACGGGACACTGGCCATCGGCTCGACGTCCGAGCGGGACTATGACGACCCGACCGGCACCGATGCTGCGCTTGACGATGTGATCCAGCGCGCGTTGCAGGCGGTTCCTGTTCTACACGGCGCGGAGGTGATCGAGCGTTGGGCCGGAGTCCGCCCCCGCAGCAAGAGCCGAGCGCCGATGCTGGGCGCACACCCGCTGCACAAGGGCCAGTTCATTGCCAATGGCGGCTTCAAGATCGGGTTCGGCATGGCCCCAAAGGTAGCCGAGGTCATGGCAGACCTTGTACTGGACGGACAGGATTCGATCCCCGAAGGCTTCCGCCCCGAGGCGTCACTGTGACCGTGGAAGGGCCACGGCCTGCATGCACTGCCGACCGTCCGGACCGCGGACCCATAAATCGTTTCCGTTTCGGCACAGCGTGGCAGGCTCGAAATGCATCAGCGGAGAGGACGCGCGAAAGGAGAACTCGGCCAGCGGCCCCATGAGATCAGTGGCGAGCAGCATCAGGTGTTGCGCCAGAAGCGGTCCATGAACCACCAGCCCGGCATAGCCTTCGACATCGCGGGCATAGTCAAGGTCATAGTGGATGCGGTGGCCATTGAATGTCAGCGCCGAGTACCGAAACAGCAGCGTGGTGTCGAACTCGACCTGGCGCAGGTCTGTTTCGTCCGTCCGGGCAACCGGGGCCGCTGATTTTGGTGCATCGGCCGACGGATCCTCGCGATAGACAAGGTCCTGCCATTCGGTCAGGCACAGCGTGTCGTCCTGCCAGATTTCGTGCTTGAGGGTCACAAACCCCAAGGGCCCAGTCCGTCCGGTCTTGGTGCTCACTTTGCTCAAGGTCGAGCGGCGTTCGGCTGGTGTGCCGGCGATCAGCGGAGCGGCGAACCGCAGTCGCCCACCGGCCCACATCCGACGCGGAAGACCGAGGTCGGGGACCAGCCCTCCGCCCACCGCGGGATGACCGTCGCGCCCCAAGCCCTCGGGCGGGCGCGGTGACCAGAAAAACAGCTGGTGAAAAAACGGCGGCAGCGACGT
>NZ_JBXWSK010000008.1:0-76605 GCF_059613385.1 Ruegeria sp. BHSA162 | reverse complement strand
AACCCCAACTCAAGATGCCCCCGGTCTCTCCCAGGCGTCTCAACCGTCTTTCCAGTCCGTCAGGCCGTCCATCCGACCAACCAACACCGCCTCAGCAGCGCCGGTGAAGGGCGTTCTAAGGATAACTACAAATCACCGCAAGCAGAAAATGACAAACTGCCGAACTTTTTTGCTGATTTTATTTTTATCAATGCTTGTCAGATACTTAGACAACAGCCACCTAGCTCCACCGTTGGGAATTTCACCCCCGTAGATCAAGCCCGACCCGCTGGTTTCTAAGCCCGACCTCACCAGACCACTATATATAGCGAAAGCGCCCGGACATCACCACAAGAACACTCGACTCGCGCCCCATGAGTCGACTCACTCTGTGCCCGATTGGCGGCTCGGAACGCACAAGCGTTGGTGCGCCGAACACAGCGTATTGCGCCTCCCCCATGTACTTGACGCGCACAGCGCCATTGGCCTCCGGCCGGACCGAATGACCACCCCATTTAAGGCACAAAAAAAGGCCGCGAAATCCATTCGCGGCCAGCAACGATCCAGGAGAGAGTGTCGGACCTTATGATGGCCCGATCATGAAACAGGTGACATTGCGCGCCTTCAGGCGGCGACAGGCCAGATCCGCCTGCTCGCGGGTCATGCCCTGGAAGGTCGCGTCGAACCCGCGCGAACTCTGGTTCACTTTGCGCAAAGTGCCTTCCAGTGTCGTCATTTCCGACAAAGCCGTTTTCAGCAAAACCTTCTCGGCCTCGTAGCGGGTGGTGTAGCGCCCGACATTGACGCCCCAAAGATGCCCACCCGACGTGGACAGACGGGTAACGACCTCCTGCTCGGGCTCGACCACGACTTCTGCGGGCTCGGTCGATGCAAGCACAAGGTTCTCGGGGCGCAGGGCCGGGCGCGTGTCGGCATTCTCGACCGGAGGCGCCGTCGGCGCGATATCCGTTGCGGCGATCGCCGCGGCGATGCCGTCTTGAATACGTGCACCGTTCTTGGCTGCGGTTTCAGCCACGGCGCCGGCAACCTGGATGGCCACCCCAGCCCCGGGTCGCATCACAGGTCGAAGGCTGCGCTGTGGTGCGCGGACCGCACTGGCCAATTGGGTGGCTCCACCCAGCCCGGTATTCCCGGCATATGCCGGACGGGCAGGTTTGCGGATCGGAGCGCGCGACGGGGCGCGCCGGAATCCCATGTCCAGTAGCTCGGCCACCTTGGCGTTGCGCGAAGTGCTGGATTTGCCACCGAACACGGTTGCGATGATCCGTTTGTCCCCACGCTTGGCCGAAGCAACAAGGTTGAAGCCCGCAGCGCGCGTGTACCCGGTTTTGATGCCGTCGGCGCCCCGGTAGGCTGCCAGCAGCCGCCGGTTGGTGTTCGGAACAGTCTTGATGCCCGCATGTGTCGATTGGCGTGAAAACAGGTTGTAATACTCAGGATAGTCATAAAGCAGGTGCCGACCCAGCGTGGTCATGTCACGCGCAGTCGAAAGATGGCCCGCTTCGGTCAGCCCGTGTGCGTTCTTGAAGGTTGTGCGGCTCATGCCCATGGCCTTGGCTGTGCGGGTCATACGGCGCGCAAAGGCGGCCTCGGATCCGCTGAGAGCGATGCCGATCGCGGTCGCGGCGTCATTGGCCGATTTCACAGCGGCCGCGCGGATGAGATAACGGAACGCTATGGTCTGGCCCGCCCGCAGGCCCAGCTTGGAGGGCGGCTCGGCCGCCGCGGCCTTGGTGATCCGCACCTGGGTGTCCAGCGTGATCTCACCGTTCCGCACCGCTTCGAAGGCGATATAGAGGGTCATCATCTTGGTGAGAGAAGCAGGGTGCAGCCTGGTATCGGCGTTGCGGGAGTGCAGAACCTCACCGGTTCTGGCGTCAATGACCATTGCCGCATAAGGAGCCGCAAGCGCCTGAGTCGCCAGGACCAGCGCCATCCATACCACTGTGACTACGAGCAAGCCCGCCCGCGCCGGAACTATCCGCCGAATCTGCACGATCTTTGCCTCTGTCTGCCTCGCGCCGCCGAGTTTTCCCGGTCAGCCTTTTTGATTATTTGGTCGAGGCTAACACACAGCACTGTTGAAATAAACCGAAAGCTGAAAAATCCGCGGCAGCGGCTCCGCTCGGTGGCGTCTAGATGTTGCGGCCCAACGGATGGCCGCCACCAAAACGGCGAAGATGTCAAAAAGTTGGCGCGGCCTCGTCGTAAAAGTTTGAAACTGGGGCCAATCTGTCACAGGTCAGGAAATCTGCCGGACCAGATCAGGAAGATCTCCCAAATCGCGGATCTCCCGGAAACGGGGATGGCTTGTCGGGATCTCGGCCTGCTCGATCTCCCACACCAGACCGTGCGGTACGTGCACGCCCCAGCACCCCGCCTGGATCGGCGCGACCACATCCGACCGCATCGAATTGCCGACCATCATGGCACCGGCAGGTGACTGCCCCATCCGCCGAAAGACTTCGCTATAGGTGTCGGGCGTCTTTTCCGACACGATTTCGACCGCGTCGAACAGTTCACCCAATCCCGATTGGGCCAGTTTGCGCTCTTGATCAATGAGATCACCCTTGGTGATCAGAACAATGCGATGGGTGCCTGCGATTGTCTCGACCGTCTCCCGCGCGTGAGGCAACAGCTCGATCGGGTGGGACAGCATCTCCTGCCCGGCTTCGATCAGTTCGCGGATGACCCTGGCCGGGACTTTGTCTTCCGTCACCTCGATTGCGGTTTCGATCATCGACAGGACGAAACCTTTGATGCCATACCCATAGTGGCGGATGTTGCGCTTCTCGGCCGCCAACAACCGCTCCATCAGATGGTCACGGTCCGCATGATCCGCCAGTAGCGCAGCAAAATGCGCTTGGGTCAGCTGAAAGAAACGCTCGTTGTGCCACAAGGTGTCGTCAGCGTCGAAAGCGACGATGGTCAGGTTTTCATCCATTTCGAATCCGCCCGGTTGCTCTTTCCTCTGGGTGGGTCGACGTTATATAAGCCCTGAAACGACCCGAAGTGTGAATCGGAAAATCTCGCGACATGATTGAAGCCCGTTGGATGATGGCTGGCAAATCGGAAGACGATGGCGACACGTCAATCCTTGTTCAGACCAAGCCCAAGACCAAACGACCGCCCTTGTACAAGGTGCTGCTGTTGAACGACGACTACACGCCCATGGAATTCGTGGTTCATGTGCTCGAGCGGTTCTTCGGGATGTCCCATGCGCAGGCCTTCGAGATCATGTTGACCGTGCACAAGAAAGGTGTGGCCGTGGTCGGCGTATTCAGCCACGAGATTGCCGAGACCAAGGTTGGGCAGGTGATGGATTTCGCTCGTCGGCACCAACACCCGCTTCAATGCACCATGGAGAGAGAGGAGTAGGGTCGCGACGCGCGCCTCTGCCCCCTTCAACCCGCTCTGATGTCCTTACGATTGTCTCTCGCCCTCGACTCGGGCCTGACCCTGTCGGAACCGATATCGGTCATTGGACCGACGCCGGATCATGACCTGTCGGCGCTGCCGAACGGTGTCGAGATTGTTCAACCTTTCAAACCATTCCACGACCATTTCCGGGACCGCGGCTTTGCAGCTGTGCCCGAAACCGACAGCGCCTGCGAAGACGTGGTTCTGTTTCTGTCCCGCGCCAAAGCGCAGGCACGCGCCATGATCCATCATGCGTGCAGCCGGGCCTCGGGAACGGTTGCCGTTGATGGTGCCAAGACAGATGGCGTGGACAGCTTGCTGAAGGACGTTCGCAAGCGGGTCGAGATCGAGGGCCCCATCGCCAAGGCGCATGGCAAGATCTTCTGGTTCAAGGCCGATCCCGACGCATTTGCAGACTGGGCCGCGTCCACAGGACAGATGGCGGATGGCTTCCAAACCGCGCCCGGGGTGTTTTCGGCCGACGGGGTCGATCCTGCTTCGGCACTGTTGCGCCAGACCCTTCCACCAAAGCCTGGACCTCGGGTCGCCGATCTGGGTGCCGGGTGGGGCTATTTGTCCTCCGGGCTGCTGCAGGATGACACTGTGCGCACGCTGCATCTCGTCGAAGCCGACCATACTGCCCTGACATGCGCCCGGACCAACGTGCCCGACCCAAGGGCACAGTTCCACTGGGCAGATGCGGTGACGTGGTCTGCGCCAGAACCCGTGGACACCGTTGTCATGAACCCGCCGTTTCACACGTCGCGCAGCGCCGATCCCGACCTGGGGCGTGGGTTCATCACCGCCGCCGCGCGCAACCTGTCCCGCTCGGGCCACTTGTGGATGGTCGCCAACCGCCATCTCCCCTATGAAACGACTTTGACTGACGCGTTTGCGCGGGTCGAGGAAATTGCAGGCGACAACCGGTTCAAGGTATTCCACGCCTCTCGCCCTCGGCGGTGAAGCCGATTAACCTGCGCCGCGACTCAGGAGGAAACACATGTCCTTTTCCATAGCCGGCAAGACCGCCATCGTTACCGGAGGCGCCAACGGCATCGGCCTTGCCATCGGCCGTCACTTTGCCGATGCGGGCGCCAACGTGATGTTCGCCGACATGGACGAGAAACGTCTGGCAGAAGAACTGGGCGAACAGGCCGACGACAGCAACGTCCGCTACTTCGCCGGTGATCTGCGCGAAAAGCTGACGATCGCCAACCTCCTTTCGGCCACTCTGGATGCATTCGATCAGGTCGATATTCTGGTCAACGGGGCCAGACAGGTCATCCCGACGGATCCGCTGGACCTGGAAGACGACTCGGTTCGCACCCTTCTGAACCAGAACCTGATGCCCGCCCTGCGGCTGAGCCAGCTTGTGGCCAAGCGGATGATCAAACAATCCGAGGATCAGGAAGAGGGACCGAATGGTTCGATCATCAACCTGTCCTCGATCGCCGGTCAGCGCGCGCATCCAGGCCTTTTGGCCTATTCGGTTTCCAGCGCCGCGCAGGACCAGTTGACCCGGTCCCTAGCAGTGGCGCTTGCGCCTCATCGGATCCGCGTGAACTCGATTGCGTTGGGGTCGGTCATGAGCGCATCACTGCAGGCCACCCTGAAAGACAATCGGGACTATCGGCGGGACATTGAGGATCATACCCCACTGGCCCGCATTGCCGCCCCGGCCGAGCTGGCCGAAACGGCGCAATACCTTGCCTCGGACGCGGCTGCGTTCATTACCGGGCAAGTCCTGACAATTGACGGTGGACGGACCCTTCTGGACCCGGTTGCCGCTCCCGCGCATTGAGCCTGACGATGTTTGAAACGGAAAAATCCACCGCCTCGGCCTGGTTTCGCCAGTTGCGCGACGAAATCGCCGCGGCCTTCGAGGCTTTGGAAGACAGCCACCACGCGGGGCCGTTTTCCGATGCCCCCGCCGGGCGGTTCGAAGTCAAGGAAACTCGACGCCAGTCTGAGGATGGCTCGGACGCGGGCGGTGGGCTGATGTCGGTCATGCGCGGTGGCCGCGTGTTCGAGAAGGTCGGCGTCAATGTCTCGACCGTCTACGGCACGCTCGGCGAGCGGGCACAACAGGCGATGGCCGCGCGCAAGGGCATCCCCGGTATGGCCGACGACCCGCGTTTCTGGGCCTCGGGCATCAGCCTTGTGGCGCATATGCAAAACCCGCATGTCCCGGCCGTTCACATGAACACCCGCATGTTCTGGACGCCCCATGCCTGGTGGTTCGGCGGCGGATCCGACCTGAACCCCTGCATCGAATACCCCGAGGACACGGCGCATTTCCACGCCACGCAGAAGGCGCTTCTGGACCCGCACGGACCAGGGCACTATCCGCGCCTCAAGGAGTGGGCCGACGAGTATTTCTATATCCCGCACCGCAAGCGCGCGCGGGGCGTCGGCGGGATCTTCATGGATGATTACTGCACCGGCGACTGGCAGGCCGATTTCGCGCTGACCCAGGACATTGGCCGCGCTTTCCTGCCGGCCTTTCTGCCGCTGGTCGAAAAGCGGCGCGCGCAGCCATTTACCGAAGCGGACAAAAACACCCAGTTGGTGCACCGCGGGCTCTATGCCGAATACAATCTGGTCTATGACCGGGGCACGAAATTCGGGTTGGAAACCGGGCATGACCCAGACGCCGTGCTGATGAGCCTGCCGCCGCTGGCCAAGTGGGTCTGAGACGTCAGAACCCGAAATCCATGAAGTTGTCGTAGCAGTAGTTCTGCGCCGAGGACGCTGACATGTTCTCGCCCACCCGCTTGACGGTGATTGAATAGCCGGGGGTGGTATCCACGCCCGGCGGCGGCTTCAACGAGAATTGCACGGTTCGGACACCCGGCTCGTAAGCCCTCCAGATGTAGATCCGTTGCGAACCGGGGACACCCAACTGCCGAATGGCGAAATCGCCGATCCCGCACCAGTAGTTGACCGGTGCTGACGACCCGATTGCCTTGACCTCATACACACCGTCTCCGACGGATCTTATCTCGGTGCGGTAGGTCGGGCGGACGCCGATGCCAAACCCGACAGCTTGTGCGGCGATCGGAGCCAACAGAGTTGCAGACAGAACCAAGGCTGAAATCGAATGCTTCATCAAAACTATCCGCCAAAAAACCGGGTTGTGCCAATCATAGGCCGCATGTCCATTGAGTAAAGCCAAACCCGGTCACCTTTGGAAACAGGCCGCGCCCACACGCCCTCTCAGCTTCGGCGGCGACAGAAAACAAGTACCATTTCAAGACTTTGCCCGATATACTGCCGATGTCCCAAGGGGTTGAGGTCAGGTTTGAGCAGAAAATTTCCAAAGGACTGGTTTGATATCTCTCCCGAGAAATACGCCGATTTCGGCGCGCTCTTCTACCTTGCCGGGCTGACCAAAACCCACCAGCAGCGCAGCCTCGCCCAGGTTCTGTAAGCATTCGAAACGCCTTTGCGGCTGGGGCAGTATCACATCTTTCGCCAAAACGGATTCCCGCGCGGTTTCGTGACCTTTGCCGGGCTCAGCCCTGAAGCGGAATACCGATATGCGGTGCAGGAAAAGCCTTTGATGGATACTGATTTCACCAGCGGTTCATCTTTCTGAATCGTCGATTTGGTCGCACCTTTCGGACAGACCAACCAGATGGTCGAGATTCTGAAACGCGAGATTCCGCACCCGAGGGTGCGCACGAACCGCATGGACAGCGACATGACCCGAAACCGCATCGTCGAATGGACCCGGGATGAGGCCGGCAAGGTCCATATGAAGCTGTACCGGAAAAAGAGTTCTCGCAGCTTCTGAAAGAACAGGGTGATTGACCCTGCCGCCTAAGATTTGGCGACCCGTCCACCGACATCCTGCGGTGCCAGCGCTACGGTCTTGACGACCGCGTGGCACGGTTTGCCGGGCTGCAACGCCAGGGCATCGACCGACCGGCGCGTCACACGGGCCAGCAGCGTGCCCGCCGGTGTTCGGACCGAAACGATCGCCCCTGGCCCTTCGCCCGCGCGCACGGACTCGACGGTGCCCTGCAGGACGTTCAGCGCCGACAGACCCTCGGGCTTTCGGTCCGACAGTATGACTTCCTGGGCGGGGATGCGGATCCGAAGCGTGTCGCCAACCGAATGCGGGATGCGCGGCAGGAACAGTCGGACACCGTTTGCCGTCAGTTCCGTCAGGCCGTCTTCGTGATGCGCGGCCACACTGACCTCAAGCACCGCACCCACAGCCCGCACACCTGTCGGCGCAACCGAGGGATCCGCCAGCACTTCGGAGGCCGGTCCCTGCCGCAGCACCTTGCCGTCCTGCAACGCCACGACCGAGGTGGCAAGGCGGGCCACTTCGGCCGCAGAATGCGTGACATAGAGAATCGGCACCGAGACCTCGTCCCTCAATCGCTCGAAATAGGGCAGGATCTCGGCCTTTCGCGCTTCGTCCAACGCGGCGAGAGGTTCATCGGCCAGGATCAACCGCGGGCTTGCCAGCAGAGCACGGCCAATGGCGACACGCTGCTTTTCACCGCCCGACAGGCGGGCTGGGCGACGGTCCAGCAGGTGGCCGATGCCCAGCATCTCTATCACGTGATCGGGGTTTTCACGGCGCGCGTCCCGGGGAGCGAACCACCGGCCGTACGACAGGTTTTGGCGCACGGTCAGGTGCGGGAACAAGCGGCCTTCCTGAAAGATATACCCCAGCCGGCGGCGATGCGGCGGCAACCAATGGCCTTGCTCGGTATCGAACAGCACCCAATCATCCACCGCGACCCGCCCAGCCTGGGGGCGTAGCAAACCGGCCACGGCATCCACAATGGTGGTTTTGCCCGACCCCGATCGTCCGAACAGAACCGTCACACCCCGCGGCGCCTGGAACAGGATGTCCAGGTCGATGCCCGGCAGGCGGTGTCTTATCTGCACGGACAGGCTCATGTTCCGGCAACCCGGGCCGCTGCGCGACGCCCCACATATTCCGACAGAAGCAGCGCCCCCATGGCGATGACGATCGAGATGATGACCAGTCGCATCGCGGCGCTCTCACCGCCCGGCACCTGAAGGAAGGCATAAACGGCCGACGGCAGAGTCTGGGTCTGGCCGGGAATGTTCGACACGAAGGTGATCGTGGCTCCGAACTCGCCCATCGCCTTTGCGAAGGCAAGGATTGCCCCTGCGATGATCCCCGGCAAAATCATAGGCAAAGTCACGGTGACAAAGACAAAAGGTTGCGATGCCCCAAGCGTCGCTCCGGCCTGTTCCAGTTTTGGATCAACCGCCTCGATCGACAGGCGGATTGCCCGAACCATCAGCGGAAATGCCATGATCCCGGCGGCCAGTGCGGCTCCGGTCCAGCGGAAAGCCACAACGACGCCCAGATCAGCCAGCACCCGACCAACCGGGGCTTGTACGTTGAAGGTCAGCAACAACAGATAACCGGTCACGACCGGTGGCAGGATAAGCGGCAGATGCACCAGACCGTTCAGCACTTGTCGGCCGGGAAACCTCCAGCGGGCCAGTGCGTAGGCCACGAATATCCCGAGTGGCAGCGAAACGATCGTCGCCCAGAAAGAGACGCGCAGCGACAGTCGCAACGCTTCGATCTCGGCGGGGCCCAGCCAACCCATGGCGCTATCCGTGCGGCAGGGTGAAACCCTGCGCCTTGAATATGCCGGTCGCCGGTTCGCTCTGCAGGTAGTCGAGGAAGACCTGCGCCTCAGGCCGTGCGGTCGCGGTCAGGGCTGCGGGATAGACGATCACCGGGTGCGTGACTTCAGGGAAAACTCCGACCACATCCACCCGAGCCTCGGCCTGCGCATCGGATCGGTAGACAACACCCATTGGTGCCGCGCCACTTGCGACAAGCGCCAAGGCCGCGCGCACGTTGTCGGCCTGAGCCACCTGATCCTGAACATCGTTCCACAGGTCCAGGGCAGTCAGCGCGGCCTTGCCGTAGATTCCGGCGGGAACCGCGTCAACGAGGGCCATCGCCAGATAGCCGCCTTTCAATTGACCGCTCAGATCGAAGTCCGGCGTAAGCGTCTGTTCGCTGGACTGCCCTGCGCGCGCAATCAGCACCAGCCCGTTGCCCACAAGATCGACGCGCGACGCCGGGTCGATGTCTCCGTTCCGCTCAAGAACATCCATCCAGGCGGTATTGGCCGAGATATACAGATCGGCCGGCGCGCCCAGCTGAATCTGCCGGGCCAAAACGGAAGAGGCTGCGAAGGAAACCGTAACCTGTTGACCTGTCGCGGCCTCGAATTCCGGAGCGATCTGGTCCAGCGCGGTCTTGAGACTGGCCGCCGCGAACACCAGGACCTCAGCCGCCGCGACCCGAACCGGGGCAACCAACGCGCCGCAAACGGCGGCAACCACAACAAGACGGCGGCATGTGTCGAACTGCATCCCCGGCTCTCCTGTTCGGACGGTCGCACTGGTTTTGGCATATCGGAGGCAGCGGGCCGCAGGCAAGGTGTATTCCCGCCGGCGTGCCATGCAGAGTCCGGAATCAATTGGTCTTTCCGGCGTCGAAAGAGTAAGCCCGGAGAAAAAGGCGGCATCCCAAACCCGCAATCTGTCGCAAACGAAATTGATGTCGCGAACTCGCAAGACGAGTCTGGGCATGAACTAAACAGGACGTACACCATGCTGCACCAAACCCCGGGATTGATCGACACCGTTCGCGCGCGGTTTGCCCATGTGGACAGCTGCCCCTTTCAGGGTCCCCGCATCTTTTTCGAAAATGCCGGCGGCGCACTGACCTTGAACTCGGTGGTCGAAACCTCGGCCCGTTTTGCGGCCATCCCGGACAATCAGGGGCGGGACAACCCCGCCAGTCACGCGTTGGTCGACATCATCAGCCGTGCCAAGGCAGATCTTGCCGTGTTTATGAATGCGCCTTCGGGGCAGTTCTTCGTGGGTGAAAGCGGAACAGAGCTGCTGTTCCGCATGATCCGCACGGCCTGCGTGAATGCGCCAAAAGGGGCAAAGGTGATCGGCAGCTCGATCGAACATCCCGCCAGCCGCAGCGCCGCGCGCCGCTGGGCGGGCCTTGCCGGATTGGACTATGTGAACGTGCCGCATAACGACGCGACAGGTTTGGTTACTGCCGCAGATTATTCGGCCCACATGACACCGGACGTCGCGGTCGCCACGATCCTGCACGCTTCGCCGGTGACGGGAATGGGAATGGACGTGGCTGAAATCTCGCGCGCGATCCGGGCGGTGTCGCCGGATTGTTTCATCATTGTCGATGGCATCCAGCACGCAGCACACGGACAGTTGGATATCGACAGCTATGAAGTCGATGGATATGCGATTTCACCCTACAAAGTGTTTTCCCGGCATGGCTACGGCATTGCCTGGATCTCCGACCGGCTGACCGCCCTGCCCCATGACCAACTGATTGACGCGCCAGCTGATGGTTGGGAATTCGGCACGCGCGATACCGGCGCCTACGCCACGATGTCCGACGTGGTTGCCTATTTCGACTGGCTGGGCGGCCAGGTGTCGGATGCCCCTGACCAACGCACCAGAATCGAGGCCGCCGGCCAGGCGATTCATGCCTATGAGACCCATCTGACCAACGCGATGATCAACGGCGTGGGCAACCTGCCCGGCCTGCGCGATATGGATCACGTCGCGATTCTGGCCGGAGAAGACAACCCCGCCCGCGAAGGACTGGTGTCGATCGTGGTCCGCGACATGCCCTCGACCGACGTGGTCTCGCGCCTGAACGCGCAAGGCATCCGAACCCACACCCGCAAGGCCGACCATTACAGCGGGAACGTGCTGAACCCGTTGGGCTTGTCCGATTGCATCCGGATTTCGCTGTGCCACTACAACACCGAGCACGAAGTCGCGCAGCTGCTGACGGCATTGAAAGACATGAATCCCTGAGACACACGGCCACCGGCGCAGAAATTCTGAAAGACCCTCTTGCGCCGGCCCACCAGCTTGGCTAAATCCCCCCTCACGGGTGATTAGCTCAGTTGGTAGAGCGCTTCGTTTACACCGAAGATGTCGGGAGTTCGAGTCTCTCATCACCCACCATCCCAACCTCTTCTCCATTTTCAGTATTTGCGCGGGTATGACCTGCGATTTCCGGCTCGTCGCGCCAACCCATGCACAAATCAAAATACTATTTTGGTTTGCCGGCAGCCTCCTTTATTGTGGGTCAAAGCCAAAACGGGCTCACCGGAGGGACATCATGAAGACGGTACGGATCGCGAAACCCCTGATGCTTGGCCTGTCGCTGGCGATTTCAGCAGCGACCTCGGCACTCTCTCAGCAGTCCGACTGGTCCTATTCGGCCACGATCTACCTGTTCACCCCTGAAACCGAAGTGTCGTTGGACACACCGGCGGGAACCTTGGATGGCACACTCAGCTTCCCTGACGCGCTGCAAAACCTCGACCTGGCGTTCATGGGCACGTTTACCGCGTCGAACGGCCGTTGGTCGTTCCTTGCGGACTACAACTATACGAACCTGTCCTTCTTGAACGAGACCCCCGGACCGGCAAGTTCGGGTCTGGACACATCGTTCAAAACCCAGTTCCTGAGCGGCTATGTCGGCTACCGCGTCCTCAAAACGCCAACAGCCAGCGTCGATCTGGCTGGCGGGTTCAGATGGTTCAGCACTGAAACAAAGTTCAACCTGTTGCCCGGAACAGCGCCCGGCAATCAGAGGTCGGTCGACAGCAGCTGGACTGATCCGGTGATCGGCGTCCGTGCCCGGGTCGCGTTTTCGGACAAATGGTCGGGAACCGGGTTCCTGGACTATGGCGGGTTCCGCAGCGACAGCGAAACCTGGCAGGTCCTTCTGACTGCGGACTATGCGATCAACGACCGCTGGCTGCTACGCGGCGGGTACCGATACATTTCCTTTGATCACGACATCAATGGCAATGACTTCAGCTTCCACCAATCCGGTCCGGTCATTGGCGCAACCTACCGATTCTAGGGCATTTGCCACCCACTAGGTGACGCTCGACATGCAAAGCCCGTCCTGCGACGCATAAATACTGTCTTTCGGCACCCCGATGACGTTCGCTTTTTTGGAGTTCCGGCTTCAGACCCCCCTAAGATCAACAGTCAAGGTTACTCTGCCGCGATCGCCTTCTCTTGCCGTCTCTCGACGTCTTCGATCAGCAGCGTGCGGGTCGGAAACGGGATATTGATATCGGCTTCGTCCAGCGCTTCTTTGACTTTGCGCTTCATGTCTGCCTGGTACTGGAAGTAGTCCGAAGACTTGCACCAAACGCGGACAAGAAAATCGACGCTGCTGCTGCCAAGGTTGTTCACCTGGATGAACGGTTCGGGATCTGCCAACGAACGGGCGTCCGACATGATCGTCTCGCGAATGACGCGCTCGGCCTCCGCCAAGTTGACGCCGTATCCAACACCGAACGTCCACTCGGCACGACGGGTTTCATAGACGGAATAGTTCTTGATGGTGTTTCCCCACACCTCGGCGTTGGGAACGATAACCTTGACGTTCCCCATATCCGCAATTTCGGTGTAATTAAGGGTGATATCTTTTACGGTTCCGAGCACGCCGTTCACGTCGACGAAATCGCCGATCTTGAGCGGCCGGAACAGGATGATCATCACGCCGGCTGCGACGTTGGACAATGTGCCTTGCAGGGCAAGACCAATGGCCAAACCCGCGGCACCGATCAGCGCGATGATCGACGTCGTCTGCACCCCGAACGTGTTCAGAATGAACAGCCCTGTAAACGCCAGGATCGTGTAGCGCGCCAGATTGCCGAGAAAGTTGAAAAGCGTGTCGTCAAGACGTTCCGATTTTTCACCGACGCCCCGGATCTTCCGGCTGACATATCTTGAAATCAAAAGCCCAAGCACCAACAGGATCAGCGCGGCGATCGTGTTAGCGACGAGGCCCAGAAGGGCCTCGAGCGTCAGCAGGTCGCTCAGCGATTTCCCGTCATACAGCTCGGTATTCAGAACTTGCGACAGTTCGGCCCAAACGGTGTTCGTCACGGTCTCTGCGGTCTGTGCAATCTCGTTTTCCATGGTGTTCCTCGAATTTCATCGCCTGAGTTTGGGTGTCTTGCAGCGCGGCCCTGCCGCGTCAGACCTCGATCACGGCGCTAGAGGCAAAGAACATGGCCTGGCTGACGGCCGATTTGACCTGTTCTTCGGTGTATGGTTTGGAAATCAAAAAGGCGGGTTCGGGGCCTTTGCCCGTCAGAAGGCGCTCGGGGAAAGCGGTAATGAAAATGACGGGGCAATCGCCGTGCTGGGCAATGATGCGGTTCACCGCATCGATTCCGCTGGATTTGTCCGCCAGTTGGATGTCCGACAAGATCAAGTCGAACGGCTCGCGCTCGGCCAGGTCAATGGCGGCTGTCTCGGTGCGTGCGACCCCAGTGACTCGGTGGCCCAGGTCGGTCACCATCGTTTCAAGATCCATCGCGATGATTGCTTCGTCTTCGATGATCAAAATGCGGCCAGAAGTGTGCCGGGCCATTTCCTCGTAGGCGATATCGATAAGTTTCTGAGCCTCGGCGGGTTCTATCTGCATGATCGCGGCGATATCGCTGACCGAGAACTCTTCGACCGTGCGCAGCAGCAAGGCCTCGCGCGTGTTCGGCGTCAGGCGTGCCAACTGGGCGTGGGCGCGCGTTTGGATGTCAGAGCTGTGGCCATCTGCGTCAACAGGCATTCCCGACGTTGACCAGATACCGTGAAAAACACGAAACAACGCGACCCGCGGCGTGAGATCGGCATCGAACTGGGCGGGATCTGCAAGGATCGCTTCAAGCGATGCAGCGGCGTAGGCGTCGCCACTGTCCTGTGAGCCGGTGAGGGCACGGGCATAACGGCGCAGAAACGGCAAGAGCGGGCCAATTTGATCTGCGACGGAAACTCCGGTCAGCTCGGTCATCTATGTTTTCCTCATTTTTTTCTCTAAACTCGGGAACCAAACGCTTACTGGGGCGTTATGGTTCCAGCAAAAGAAAAAATTTTTGATGATGCCATGACAAAACCACAACCCAGCCGAGAACATCGGCCAGAAATAGAAAAGCGGATCGACGAAAACCTCAAGCGGGCTTTCGATGAGGTTGCCAGCGAACCGGTTCCGGATCGGTTCGTCGATCTTCTTGAAAAACTGCGCAATCAGACCAGTGTCTCCAAAAGCGGTGACACGGGAGGCTCGGATGGTTGATCCGCGAGAAGAGCTCGTCGAACATATTGGCGCGATGCGTGCCTTTGCGATCAGCTTGTGCCGAAACGGCGCCACGGCCGATGACATCGTGCAGGACGCATTGATCAAGGCATGGAGCAATATCGACTCGTTCCAGGAAGGCACCAACATGCGGGCCTGGCTGTTCACCATCGTCCGGAACACCTATTTTTCTCTGCACCGCAAACGCAAGCGCGAGGTCGAGGATATCGATGGTGTCATGGCGGAGAGCCTGTCGCAGAAGCCCGACCATGACGGACGTTTGGCCTTGAAGGATTTTGCGGTTGCTTTTGAGCAGTTGACGGATGAGCAGCGCGAAGCGTTGGTGCTGGTCGGTGCACAAGGGTTTTCCTATGAGGAAGCAGCCGAGATGTGCGGCGTCGCCCTTGGAACGATCAAAAGCCGGGTGAACCGGGCCCGCGCGCAACTGGCCGAACTGATGGATTTGGAAGATGACGAACCCATCGAATTGACCGATGCGGTAACGGCGGCAATCGTTCAGACGCAACCGGCGGCCTGACGATCGATGGATGCGAAGCCGCGCAGCCTGACCGTTTATCTTGCCGCGCTGGTCACCTTGGCGCTTCTGCCGCTAGGGCTGATTGCGGTATTGCAGACACGCGCTGTTATTACCGAGGCCGACGAAAGATCGCGGGCCTCAGTGCTGGCGCGCACGATTGAGGCTGCCAGCCGGGAACGGGAGCTCTTGCAAAAAGCTGTAGGTGCAAGTTCGGGACTGACCGCCGCGCTTGCGGAGGGAAGCCTGGACAATGCCGCTTGTTCGGACCTCATGCGCCGGTTCGTCGAACGCCAGCCCGAGTTCGTATTTGCCGGGTTTATTCAGCCAAACGGGGTCATGGCCTGCTCGACCGTCGAGCGAGCCATCGATTTGTCGGACGCGCCCGGTTTCGGGCAGATCTCGGAAAATCCGCAGCTTACGTTTTCTGTCAATCGTGCCGGCGCGGCGACCGGGCAATCGGTGATCATCGTGACCCAGCCGGTCCTTACCAGGACCGAACTTGTGGGGTTCGTTTCCATCTCGATACCGCATGCGTTGGCGCGGACGCCCCTGGATGTTGGCAACATCGGGAGCGACGTCGTCATCGCCCTGTTCGACGCGACCGGAGAAGTGCTGTCGTCAAATGTGGGCTTGGACGCGGTCCAGCAATTCCTGCCGCCCGTGCACGAAAATCTGTTGGTTCTATCCAGTTCCGGCAAGACCTTTTCCGCCAAGACGGTTGGCGGCGAGGATCGGGTTTTTGCAGTTGCCATCATCATTCCGGGCGAAGTTGCCGTGATCGGCAGTTGGCCGCGCGAGGCGGCGCTGGCCTCTGTTGGCGCGGGCAGTACGGCCCTGACCATTGCGTTTCCCATCCTGATGTGGGTGACCGGACTGGGAGTTGCCCTGTGGGGCCTGCATCGGTTGGTGATCCGGCATCTCGACAGCTTGCGTTCCGCCGTTCGTCGCTTTGCCTTGGGCGAGCGCGACCCGATTGAAAGCCTTGCGGGCGCGCCGCAGGAGTTTCAGCAAATCCAGACTGCATTCAACCGCATGGTCTTGTTGATCCGCGAGGCTGAGGCACAGCACGAACGGGATCTTGTCGAAAAAACGCTGTTGTTGCGCGAGGTTCACCATCGTGTCAAAAACAACCTGCAACTGATCGCTTCGATCATGAACATGCACTTGCGCAAGGCCGAAACCCCCGAGGCCCGGCGCTTGCTGGAACAGTTGCAGCGTCGGGTTCGCGGCCTGGCCATGGTGCACCAGACCTTGAACCAGAACTCGCAGATGACGACGATCAACACCGAGGCTCTGATCGGGCATTTGGTGGCCGAACTGGCGCATCGACCGCCAATTCTGGGTCAGGTGGTCGAGGTCGACTGCCGGATCGCGCCGGTCGAACTGGGGCAGGATCAGGCCGTCACGCTGTCGATGCTGGTGGCCGAGGCGCTGACGAACGCGGTCAAATACGTAGGCGTTCCGCAGGACGGACCGCCGACAATTTCAGTAGAATTTACCCGACCCGAGGAGAGCACCCTGCATCTGAAAATCTCCAACACGCGCGGGCAGACGGACGACGGTGCAGATCTGTTCCACAGCGGCGGGATCGGTCAACGGCTGATGCAGGCCTTCCTTCGCCAATTGGACGGTTACGAAACCATAACCGAGACATCATCGCATTATGTATATGAGGTGACGTTCGAAATCGCCGAAGTAGAAGGGGATAGCGAACCACAGACCATTGCGGATGAGAGAGGCGGTGATGCCCGTGCCGCAGCAGAATGACTTTGAGGTCCTGATCACGGCCGAGCAAGCCTGGCCCGCCTTGGAAAAAGCGGTTCTGGAGGCCCGGCACCAGATCAAGGCAAGTTTTCGGATATTCGATTTCATGACACGGCTGCGCAGCGATGAGGCGCGCCGGATCGGCGATACCTGGTTTGACCTGATCGAGCATGTCATCCGCAAGGGTGTCTCGTTTCATTTGGTCATCAGCGATTTCGATCCGATCTTTGCGACCGAGTTACACGAACTGAGCTGGCGCACCAAACGGCAGGCAGTTGCGCTTGGGGAAATCCTTGGCCTAGAACTGGCCGCGCGCTTGAGCGTTCGCGTGTCCATGCATCCCGCGCAGGCCGGCGCATTGCCTTGGGCCACGCTGTTACCCGCGGTTTTGCGAAAAAAGGCGCAGCGGATGCAGGAACTGTCCCGCGAACGACGCGAACGGCAGGCGGTGCGGCTGGGGTCGGACACGCTGCCCCGGCTTCACACCGTGTCGCACCATCAGAAAGTCGCCGTGATCGACAATGAGGTCTGCTACCTCGGCGGATTGGACTTGAACGAAAGGCGCTTTGACACGCCGGATCACGACCGTCTGGCCAAGAACACCTGGTCAGACGTTCAATTGCTGGTCCGCGGATCCGAGGCCGCCGAAGCCGCGCGCCATATCGACCGGTTCGAACATGAAATCGCAACCGGAAAACCGGACCCAAAGGCAACCCACCTGCGCCGCACCCTGTCCAGCCCACGCCGGTTTGCGTTCTGGCGGCTCTCGCCAAAGACCATCGCGCATGAGATCGAGGATGAGCACATCGCTGCCTTTCAAGCGGCGCGGCAACTTCTGCACATCGAGACCCAGTATTTCAGATCAACCCGGCTGGCCGACGCCTTGGCTGAGGTGGGCCATTCCAAGCAGGATCTGAAACTGGTGCTTGTTCTGCCAGCCTTGCCCGAGGAAGTGGCCTTTGGCGGGCATGACGGACTGGACGCGCAATACGGTTTGGACCTGCAGGCCAAATGCCTGCAGATCATCCAGCAGGGGTTCCAAAACCGGGTTTCGGTGTCGACCCCGGTCCAACCGATTTCGGCCAGTGGGGCTGATGCCAGCGCTGAAGTTCTGAGCGGGTCTCCGATCATTCACGTTCACAACAAAGTTCTGGTGGTGGATGACAGCCATGCCCTGGTCGGGTCCGCCAACCTGAACGGACGGTCTTTGCGGTGGGACACAGAGGTCGCCCTTCGGATCACCGCCCGGCAGCGGGTCGCGGTTCTGCGGCAGGCCTTGGTGGACCATTGGTGGTTCTCGGACGATCTGCGCAGACAGATCGAGCCCGATGCCACGTTCGACTGGTGGGGGCGAGAGGTTCAGGCCAACGGCGTGCGGCGCCCCGAAGCGCGCAGCGGTTTCCTGGTCCCGCATGACGCAGACGTTGCGCGCGATATGCGGCAACCTCTTCCGGGGGTAACTGAAAACATCGTCTAGGTGGTCTAGACCGGGCTCATGACCTTGGGGTGCATCAAAACACCGAACCACAGCAGGATCGGCAGCGCGACGATGGCGCCGACCGGTCCCCACAGCCAAAGCCCAAAGATAATGGCGATGAATACGACCAGCGGGTTCACCTGCAGACGTTGGCCGACGAAGGCGGGTGTTACGAATTGTGCCTCGGACAGATTGATCGCCAGGAAAATCAGGGGGGGCAACAGGGCCGCGGCTCCGCCGAACTGGGTTAAGCCGGCGATCAGAAGGCCGGTCAGTATCATCAGCGGGCCGAGATACAGCACAAAATTCAGAAGGCCGGCGGCCACCCCCCAGACCACGGCGTCATTGATGCCGATCAGCCCCAAGGCCACGGCCGTAACAGTCCCGAGGCCGATATTGACCAACGTCACGGCAGCGAAATAGCGATAGACCGCGCGGTCGGCCAGATACAGCCGCTCCGTCAACGGGCCGGCTGCGGCATAGAGCTCGGGTCGGGTCAAAACGAAAAAGAAGAGCGTGCCGATGAAAATCAGGATCTTTGATCCGAAATTGGGCGCCAGCCACAAGGCATCCATCACTGACGGAAGGGCGGACTCCGTTTCCGCTGCCCCATCGGCGCCGACGGTTTCCTCGATCTCGCGTCCAAGCGTTTCGATACCCCGAATGAACTCGGACATCGCGGCGACCCAAGAGCGCAACTCGCGTTTGATGGCAGGCAACTGTTCGACCAGCGTGGACAGCAATGGTTCAAGCAGAAGGAATGCCGCGACGATGACGGTGCTGGTCACGAACAGCAGTGCCGAGGCGGATATCACACGCGGGCAACCGACCTTCTCAAGCTTGTCCGCAAGCGGGGCAACCACGACCCCCAAAACCAAAGCGAAGGTGATCGGCGCAACGATCGACCGGGCCAGGTACAAAGCGGTGATGATGGCAATCCCGGACAGGATCGCCAGCATCGCACGCAGGGCCGATGGAGAGCTGAAAGCAGTTTGCATGGGTGCGCTTCACTGACTGCGCAAAGCGTCAGAGGCCCGATCAGCGGCCTCATCCAGCCGTGCGTTGGCCGCGGCATGCAGTTTGTCCAGTTCTTCGTTCAAAACCCGTTGGGCCTGTCGCATCAGCTGATCGCGCCGATGGCCCAGCAACTCGTCCTCTTTGCGGGTGTTGGGCAGCAGAGCGCCAGCCAGAATACCTACGCCCAGCGCTAATGCTCCGGCCGCCAGCGGCTGATCATGAACGAAGGTTTGCGAGGCCTTCGCCGCCTTCCGCGCACGCTTCTCGACCGCTTGCTGCGCACTGATTGCGGCCTTGCGCGCCTCGATCACCCGGGCACGGGATTGGGGGGACAGCTTGTCCAGACCACGGTCCAAGGCGGCGGACAGCACGCTGGCAGATTGGCTGTGTTCAGTCATTCCGGTCATCTCCTGTTTCATGCGGCTGTCGGCGTCGGCGACACGCTGATCAAACCCGTTGAAGGCCTGCTGCGGAGGTACGGCCTGGGGCGGGGATTGGGTGCTTTTTGCGCCGGACCCGGGGCCCGCAACCAAAAGGGCTGCCCCTGCACCGAACAGAGCGAAGGCGGCCGGGTTTTTTCGAGCCGCGGACCAGAGCTGCGCACCGATCTGCCCACCATAGGCTTCAAGCGACGATTTCGCCTCGTCTGCCAGGCGCTGCGGCGCCAGCGTATCCGACAGAGCGTTCAGCGAGCGCGCAAGGGCGCTGCGTTCATATGCGATCTGCGTCTCAAGGGGTGTCAGGTCAGACATGGGTCGACTCCTTCATCGCTTCGATGTCGCGCTGCAGGTTTTTCATGGCTTTCTCGGGGACCAGCGCGGTGGCGGACATGCGGGACTGGCCAAAAAGCGCCAGGCACGCAGCAGCCAGTGCCAAGCCCGCGCCAACGAGCAACGAGGCCATACCCGCCGACAATCCATTGGCGGCGATATACGCGACTAGGGCTGTGGCCAGGAGGTTCAGCGCGATCATCAACAGGATCAGAGCAATGCCAATGCAGGCCAGCCCTACGCCCGCTCGCGTCAGGTTTCGGGACAACTCCTCCTTGGCAAGCTTTGCCTCAGCCTGAAGCAAACTCGACAGATGTTTGAGCGCGTTTGCCAAAAGCCCCGGTGCCGATCGCAGATCGTTGGGGTTATGCATCGCGGCCACCATTCATCCGCGCCAGCGCGCTGGTGTGGCCCGACGTATCGACCGAAGTCCCATGCAGCGGCGACGGATCAATATCCCAAGGATCTGCACCAAAAGATGCGGATTGAGCCGCGCCCGTATTGCGCGCGCTCAGAAAACGGGCTGCGGCAAACCCGGCCAGGGCAACCGATCCGACGAACAACAGCGGGTTTTGCTGGGCGAAATCAGAGACCTTTCGGCTCACACTGGCCAAATCGGCAGAGCGCACCTGCCCAGCCACGGCCTCCATGTTGTCCGCAATCCTCGACAGGACCTGATGCTGCACAGATTGGTCGGGAAATGCATCGGCAGCTGCGTCGGCTGCATGAGCGGCACTCTCAGCCTCCTGCGCTGCGCTGTCTTTCAAGGCTTCGGCCCGGGCCGAGGCCTCTGCGGTCACGGTGTCCTTAACCTTGTCGGCCAGATCTTGGGCATGGGCTTTTGCCTTCTCCGTGGTCTCAGTTCGACGTGGCATGGTTCGATCTCCTGTGTTGAGGTCTCGGTCACCCAACGCATGGCCGGCGAGATTGTTCCCAAGACCAGTTCGAACGCCACGGTGGACCCAGTTCGGATACCGTCAGATCGCCCTTGCACGTTGTCAGTTGCAGAAAAAACGCCGCCGCCCGGAACCAGCTCGCGTTTGGCGCGTTTCACTGACAGCGACGAAGCAATCGAAAGGAAGTTACGATGAACTGGGACCAAATTCTTGGACGCTGGACTGAATTCAAAGGCAAGCTGATCGAGCGTTTCGGCGAGCTGACTGATGACGAAATCGAACAAGCGCGCGGCGATCGCGAGCAACTGGAAGGCATCATCCAGAAGAAATACGGAGACTCGAAAGAGGACGTTCGGGAAATCGTGGATCGCCTGATGAAGGACATGTAGCGCAAAGCTGGATGCACATATCGCGTGGGGTGGCGTCAAACCAACGGCGCCCCACACACTCCCAAGACCGACCCCAAAGGTAATCACGAGCGCATGAAGCTGTCTGACCTCATCAACACGCCCGTTGTCTCAGCTGGAACCGACCACGCAATTGGTCGCGTTTCCGATATCGCCATCCGCGCTGGGCAGACCGAGTTGGAGTACGTCTTGGTCAATCTGAGCATGACCGGGGGGAATGACCCGGTGGCGTTCACGGCCGATACGCTCGATCTTGGCGCAAGCAAGATAGAGTGCGCGTTCTCCCAACAACAATTGGATCACCTTCATCAGCGCAAAGACGACGAAGATCCCCTTGCAGTGGCCATCGAAGGCCTGCCGCCCCTGGTCATAGGGCCGTTCGGCAACGCGATTGCACCGGTTGTGATGGGGGCGGTCCTGAATGACGCCCTCCGCCAACGCCCCCAACCCACGCCACCCGGTAGCAACTTCCGATGGTTTACGAAGTTGCAGGGCAACCCCGTGTTTGACTCGACTGGTGAGTTGGGCAGATTCAAGGATATTGAGTTCGACCCTGACACCAAGGCACTGCGGTTTCTTCTGATCGACGGGCGACCAGATATCCTGAGTTTTCCATTCGCCGAGTTACGCAATATTCCCGACGACGAACACTACATGGTTCTGTCCAGATCTTCCGATCCGCTGCACCCGGTCTGAGTATCTGGACACGGCTTATCAAACCGCGCAGATGCGCGGTTTTTTCTTTTTAAAACAAATATTTTTGCATTCTTTTGGGAACAAGTCGCGGCGTCATTCGTTTGTTCAACAAGACCGCGGGAAATGCGGTCAGAACAGACCAAAGGAGTGAGCTATGAAACGTTTTCTGACCACAACTTCGATCGTTCTGGTGATGTCGGCATCGGCCTATGCAGAAAGCTCGAATGTCGAAGAAGTCGGCAAGAACCTGGAAGAGGCAGCCGAGGCAGCCGGTGATGCGCTGTCGAATACCGCGCAGGATATCAAGAACGCTGCGCAGAACACGGCGGAAGACGTCGACCAGGCAGCCGAAGCAACCGGTGAGTACATCAGCGAAAAAGCTGGGCAGGTGGCCGATGCAGTCGACCCCACCACCATCGACATCGAGGGTTATGTCCCCGTTGCCCAAGGCACCATCCCGGCCGAAGATCTGACCGGCATGCGCGTCTATGACGTCTCGCAAGAGTGGATCGGCGAGATCGAAGAGGTCGTCGTTGACATGGACGGATCGGTCGATGGTGCCGTGATCGGCGTCGGCGGGTTCCTCGGCTTGGGGGAAAAGGATGTTCTGATCGATTTCTCGCGCGTGTCGCTGATGCGTGAAGTCGATGGTGATACCACCTATGCCTTCGTTCACGCGGACAAGGAGATGCTGAAGGACATGCCGGCCTACGAAGGGTCGTAAACGGCTCCTCAGTCGCAAAGCATGTGATCAAGCCGCCGGCCGATTTTTCGGTCGGCGGTTCTTTAATTCCCGTCCATCCGCCGCGATCAGATCAGCGGTCGTGGAACGGCCTCGGTGATTTCGACCAAGCCAAGCTCGGCCAGACCCTCAAGATCGTTGATCTGCAGCACATTGTTGGACCACTCGGCAAGGCCCAGATCCTTCAGCCGGCGCAGGGTCTTGTTCGTGTGAACCAGCGACAAGCCCAACGCATCCGCAAGATCCTGCTGCCGGTAGGGCAGCGGACACCGCAAGCCTTTGGCCAATCCGACGGCCTGCGACCTTGTGTAGAAGCGGTGCAGGCTCCACGCGATCTTCTCGATCGCGCCGCGCTGGCCAACGGTTGTCAGGGCGTCGCCCAGGAAATGCTCTTCGACGGCTGCCAGGAATGTAAGGTCAAAGGCCCGATCAGGCTGGTTCTGATATAACTCGAACAGCCGAGAGCGATTGAAAACGCACAGCCGCATCGCGGTTGTCGCTTCGACCGAGTGCCGCATCTCGCCCATGACCCCAGCCTGCAACCCGACCAGATCGCCTGGAAGCACAAAGCCGATGACCTGCCTGCGACCGTTTTCCAGCGTTTTGTAACGAACGCCCATCCCGCTCAGAACCGTGAACAGATGCGCGGATTTCGCACCCTCGATGAACAGCTGTGTTCCGGGTTCGGCCTGCATCTCGCCGGTTTTGAACCCCTGCATGAACCGCAGGTCGTCTCCCGAGAACGGCAGGAAGACATCCATCTGCCTCAGCGGACAGTCCGCACATGCGATCAGAGAAATTTTTCGTTTCTGTGTCATAGTTTATTGCGGCGCTGCGGGATTGCCCTACGGTGGCATCGAACAGATTTCAGGATGGTATTTATGGAAGCCTCTTCCCGCAGCGTAGCAGATGTTTTTATTGTTACGGAAAACTTTATCGAAGCAGCGGACATCAGTGACGCCATCCCCGGAGTTTCGCCCGATCGCATTGTCCATATCCGCGAGCTGCACGCGGGCGGGCATTTCTGGCAGGACCCCGAATTCGCCCCGGCCCTGAGCGTTCTGAGCTATCGCAGAAGTGAGACGTCATTTGACGCCGTCGCGCGGCTGTTGGTTGAACGCGGCAGTGCACTGTTGCTGCTGGACCCGTCCCCCGAGGTGCAAGCGCAATTTGAATGCGCGGCTCTGATACGGCCTTTCACGGCCGCAGATCTTGCCCGCAAGATCGCAGCCATTGATTTCAGTGGGAACGGGTTGAAGGTCGGTTCAGATCCTGGGTGAGTCGGCGCAGGGCGCATTGTGCCCCCAATATCCTTGAACGAAAAAAGCGCGGCCGATGCCGCGCTTTGATTTTGTACTGACAATTTCCGAACTGATCAGATCGCGCTGCGCGCGGCCTTCGGGCCAAAGATCAGCCAGCAGATGAATCCGATGACCGGAAGCAACAGAACGAAAAGGACCCACAGGATTTTCGCACCGGTCGTCGCAGGCGAACCGATGATCGAGATTATGGCCCAGATCGACAAAATCAGGACGATCAGACCGCCAATGCCATATACTTCCACCATACCGAAGTTCCTTTCGAATTACGTGTCGTTGTTCCTACGAGGAAACAACGCGATAGGTGGCCGAAAGTTCCCGACAAAGATCTGGGCGTGATCCCAGTTCTTTCAGAAGGTTTGAGGAACTTTGTACCTGACGGAACCAAAACGACCGGCAGAACGTTGGGTTTGAAGGTCGATACATGGGGTCAAAATGTCCGATAAAATCAAAGCGCCGCGAAAAGATCTTGTCGAGAAAGAAAGTGAGCGCGAAGCGGTCGAAGAAGCGTCCGGCCTGTCTCCGCGCCTGATATTCGAGACCATCCGCCAAAACGGCGAGGAGGAACTGGACCGCCCGACCAAAGCGTTGTTCTGGTCCGGGATTGCCGCAGGCGTGCTGATCAGCTTTTCGGTGCTCGGCGAAGCGATCTTGCGAGCACATCTCCCCGAAACCAGCGGGCGCTTTCTGATCGAGAACCTGGGTTATTCCCTCGGCTTTGTCCTGGTCATTTTGGGGCGGATGCAGCTATTCACCGAAAACACGATTACGACTGTTGTTCCAGCCATGATAAATCCGTCCGTTGCCTGCTTCACCAAAACCGCGAGGCTGTGGGCAATCGTACTGGGTGCCAATGTGCTGGGGGCGTTTGCGATATCTGCCTTCCTGATCCATACGCCGGTGTTGTCGCCCCAGCTCGTCTCGGTCATCAACGACCTGAGCCACCACGCCACCGGCATGGGCGCCTGGGTTGGCTTTCTGCGCGGAATACCGGCGGGAATCCTAATTGCGGCGATCGTTTGGATGCTGCCTTCGGCACAGAACAACGAGGTGCTGGTCATCGTCATCTTCACTTGGATGATTGCGGCCGGTGACTTTACCCACGTCGTTGCCGGATCGGTGGAAATGGCGGTTCTGATGCTTCAGGGGCAGTTGCCAGTAGGCGCAGCCGTTTTCAGCTTTTTCCTACCCGTTCTCGCCGGCAACATCATCGGAGGAACCGCTGTCTTCACGATGCTGGCCTACGCCCAGATCAAACCCGAAATAGAAGAAGACCCAAAGCGCGGCTGAGGCGCTTTGGGTCGTTGGGATGGCGGGCTGGTTGGCGTGGCAGTGACGAATAGCGCTGTCAGCGATTCCTGATGAAAAACCAGATCAGTAGACCGGCCAAACCCAAGCCGAGCATGGCCGGCAATACGTATTCGATGCCCATATCGGTCGCGGTGTACCGCGTGTTCTAACCGCGGTCCGCCTTGCGCAACGCGAGGCCCAGCAGGACACCCACGCCCAACGCTCCGACCATTGCCAAGCCCGGGTTCTCGCGCACGAATGCGGCACTTTTCTCGGATGTCTGTGTCAGCTGCTTTTGCGCCTCGTCGCGCGCCGTCTTCAACGTGTCACGCGTTGCGGTTACGCCATCTTCCAACGCTGATTTTGCCTCCTTGGCCACTTCGTCGATCCGCGCCGCCATCTCGACATGCGGAGTGTCCTGAGGGGCCTTCTTCGCCGTTTTCTGTGTCATGTCAGATCTCCTTTCATCGACCCAACGCGGGCGGTCGCCAAAGGTTCCACCAAAATGATCCGGAACGAATCTGGGGTTCCAAGCGTTGACCCGTCAGTAGTCACAAAAATGAAAGGAAATCCCATGTTGTCTTGGGCGCTGATCTTTTTCGCACTTGCTATCGTTGCTGGCATCTTCGGGTTTGGCGGCATCGCATCGGCCTCGGCCGGTATCGCACAGGTCCTTTTCGTGATCTTTCTGGTCCTGTTCATCGGTTCGCTGATCTTGCGGCTGATCCGTGGGTAAACTCCGGCGCATCCGCACTCCCTGAAACAGTACCCCGAGGTTCAAAGCCCCATGAAAGATGCCGTCCATACCCAAACCGCCGCCGAATTGCTGATTGCCTGCCTCGAGGCCAACGGCGTGACCTGTGCATTCGGTGTTCCGGGTGAGGAAACAATCGATCTGATCGCCGCAATCGACCAGTCGAGCATCGACTTCGTCCTGTGCCGGCACGAGCAGTCGGCGGCGTTCATGGCATCGGTTCACGGTCGATTGACGGGGAACCCGGCGGTTTGCCTTTCGACGCTTGGACCTGGAGCGACCAACCTTGTCACCGGTGTGGCTGACGCTACGCTTGACCATGTGCCGCTGATCGCCCTCACGGGACAGGGGGCGCGGTCCAGGCTGGGCCGCGAAAGCCATCAGATCATCGATCTCGAAGCACTCTTCGCGCCAGTCACCAAGTTGAGCCGAACGCTGATGGTTGCGGATGAAATCCCCCAAGTCGTGGCCGAGGCCGTGCGATTGAGCAAGCTCGACAAACCCGGAGCCGTCCATCTTTCCCTGCCCGAAGATCTGGCCGAGGTCCCGATTCTGGCCGAACCTTTCGTGGCGCCGCCGCCAGCCGAGGTGCGACCGGCGGCCGATGCGGTCATCCGTTCCGCGCGCCTGCTGGCCGAGGCGAAAAAGCCCTTGATCCTTGCGGGACACGGGGTGATCCGATCCGGCACCGCAAGCGACGTTCGGGCACTTGCAGAAAGCCTTTCTGCCCCGGTCGTCACGACATTCATGGCCAAAGGCGTTTTGCCTCCGGGGCACCCGCTCTCGCTGCATTCGATCGGTCAGCCGGGCAAGGAGTTGGCGTCTGAAGCCTTCGACCTGTGCGACCTGATCATTGCCATCGGGTTTGACCCGGTTGAATATCCACCCTCGAACATTTCGATAGGCGGTAAGAAGCCGGTTCTCGAGATCTCGGACGTGGCCTCGACTGTTGATGTGGACTGGCCGGTAAAGGCCGCTCTGACAGGCGACCTTCCGCACTGCATCGACGTTCTGGCGAAGGCCACGGCCGAACGTCCCCCGCAAAGCTGGTTCAAAGATCTCCAGCGGAGGATTGACGCCTCGCTGGAAGGCGGACCAACAGCTTCCGATGCCGCCTGCGTCGCGCCGTCTGCCATTTGTCAGGCGATTTCCGAAACGCTTCGCGAAAGCGACGTTCTATTGTCTGGCGTTGGCCTGCACAAACTTTGGGTCGCCAGCAAGGTTCAAGCGCGCCGGGCGGGCCAAATCATCATTCCGAACGGCCTGGCCGGTATGGGCCTTGCGCTGCCCGGAGCGATCGAGGCTGCCCGTCTGTTGGACGAGGGTCGGGTGATCGCCGTATGTGGTGATGGGGACTTCCTGATGAACGTTCAGGAGATGGAGACGGCGGCCCGGTTGTGCGTGCCTGTTACCGTTCTGATCTGGGAAGACAACGGCTATGGTCTGATCGACGAAAAACAGCCAGGTGCGCGCGAGTTTTCCTTCGGCAACCCCGATTGGGAGTCACTGGCCCGATCCTTTGGCTGGATCTACCACGATATCGAAAGTCACAGCAAACTTGCTCCTGCGCTGCAGGTGGCGGCTGACGTCGCCGTTCCGACCTTGCTGCGGGTGTCGGTCGACTATTCGGCTGATGGCGGGATGCCCACCGTCACCTGATTTTTCCGCCAAAAGTGGAACCAAATCCGCCTTTGGGCGTTTCTTCCCCAGTAGAAAAAAGGAGTTGTCATGACCGACGCATTGAACGTTGTCCCGAACGAAAACCCCGTTTCCACTGGCGTGCGCGACACCGCGCCCTTGGCCAAGGGTCTGGCTGATGTTCTGGCCGATACCTACCGGCTGACCTTCAAGACACATGCGTATCACTGGAACGTGGAAGGCCCGCTGTTCTATTCGATTCACAAGCTGACCGAAGAACAGTACGAAAACATGTTCGCCGCCGCTGATGAGATCGCGGAACGCATCCGCGCGCTGGGTCATCTGGCACCCTCGCGTATGTCCGACATCCTCGATTTCTCGGCCATCAAAGATCGCGAAGGGGACCTGTCCGCCGCCGACATGATCGAAGATCTGGCTGCTGACCACGAACGAGTGGCGCACCGCCTGCACGCCCTGACCGAGCTTGCAGGAAGCCGCAAAGACGTCGTGACCGAAGATCTGGCGACCGAACGTTCGGCTTTTCATGAGCGGGCAGCGTGGATGCTGCGGGCGATCTCCAAATCAAGCTGACGGGGTGCCCGGGCGCGTGTGTCGTTTTGCGACCCAACCGTGCGCGTTTAAGGTCTTGCGCAGGCTTGCCGAAAAACCGGCAAGCCTGCACATTTCAATCTGGTGACCAGTCCAAAGGGCGGCAATGTCTGGAAAAAACACGAAAAGCCAAAACTTGGCCGAGGAGCGGACCGACTGGGCCGAAGACCGCACGATTTTGGCAAATGAGCGCACATTTGCAGGCTGGATGAGAACCGGAATGGCATGCGTAGCCATCGCCCTTGGGCTCAAGGCCGTATTTTCCGCCGTCGAGCCCGAGTGGCTGGCGAAAGCCGCAGCCACTCTTTTTGTGTTGATCTCGCTGCTGATCTATTGGGGAGCCTGGATGAACGCCCGCCGCGTGTATTCCCGATTGGAAGCACACAGCGCCCAACCGGCATCTCGCTTCCACTTGCAGTTGGTTGTTGGGAGCCTGTCCCTCGGATCAATCGCATGTTGCCTTGTTTTGTGGCTTGTCTAATTGAGGCACTTGGCGTGCCCCCGTCGGGTGGTGGGGTTTGATTGTTGGTACATTATCGGCCTCTGGTCCACCGGCACGATGCATTCTGGCGCGAGCGGACAGTAGCCCAGTGAGCTGTGTGGCCTGACGGCGTTGTAGTGGACACGCCATTACTCGATCAGAATTCTGGCTTCCTTAGGCCGTAGAATAGCTCGCCGTTGTGCAGTTCATCGCGGAACCGTGCGTTGAAGCTTTCGCAGCAGCCGTTTTCCCAAGGTGAGCACATCGGCCTCCCACAGGATGTCCTCAAGCCCCCAGGCCTTGATCGGATCGAGCCCATGGCGCTGATAGCGGGCGAAATGCAGGTCGCCAAGAACCACGGGGGGCCGGTCTGGTACGGAATGGTCACATGGGTCAGGGCGGTGTCTTCAATGCAGCAAGGGGCGCATCGCCAGCGTCTCGGCGCGGTCGAGCATCCGGGCGACGGAGCGCAGGCTTGGGCGGCTCTGCCTGACGGCACCGGTCTCGAAGATGGCGGCAAGGGCGTCGACAGCAGGCGCGGGAAGGTTCCGCCGCGCGGCTTCGGTCATGGCGAAGTCCCTTAGCTGCCCCGTGGTCAGATCCGGCAGGTCCAGCACCACGCAGCGGCTCTGAAACGGTTCCGGCAGGCCCTGCCGGTTGTTCGCCGTCATCACCCAGTTGACCCAAGACATGTCCATCTTGACCTGGAAGAAAGGGCATTCCCAGGTCGCCGCCGTCATCCGCTCCAGCAGCGGCAGGAGCGCATCCGTCAGCGTGTGCCGCGTGCCTTTGTTGGAGTGGACCTCGTCGGCCTTCTCGATCTCGTCGATGATGACCAGCGGCCCGGCATGCCGGCTGTTCAGGACCGTGGTGACCAGCTTGCCCGCGTGGGCGCTGCCCCAGCCGCGCTGGGATCCGGTGAGCGCGAAGGACGCCGGCTCGCCCGTTGCGTCAATCTTGGTCGCGGGCACCTCCAGATGATGGGCCAGCCGCCGGGCCCAAAAGCTCTTGCCGATGCCGGGCGGGCCGATCAGGACGAGCGGGGTGAACCGGACACCCGGCAGGCCCTCGCGCGCCGAGGCCCGCAGCCCGTGCCAGACGGCTTCGCTGGCGGGCGCCATCCAGGGCATCTCGGCGTGGAGCGCGGCGGCGATCTCATCCGCCTCGTGTTCGGTGGTGATGCGGGTGACCGGCAGCCCGCCACGCAAGGGCGTCAGCTTCGCACGGTTCTCCTCGCTGAGATGAGACAGGCCGGACAGGGCGTCCAGCCGCTGCACGTAGCGGTGCGCGCGACGCCGGATCTTCCGCCGATCGGCCTCATTCAGATAGTCGAAGAACTGATCCATCTTGTCACGGCCGTCTTCATCGTCACCGGTCTGGGCCGCCTGGCGTTGCCTGCGGAGGCCGCGCAGAAATGTCTTCAGGCGCCGCTCGACCTCGTGCAGCGTCGGCAGGTCGTCTTCGAACCGCAGCGCATGGAATGGAATCGTGGTCGTGGCACGGGGCATCGCAGAATCCTTTCGTGGCGCGACAGGGCTTGCCGCGCTGGTGTCCACACCGCCGGGGCGGGCGGGGCTGATGGGTGTGAAAGGTTCCGGAACCTGTGGAACGATTAGGGAACATCTAACATGCTGCGTGTCAATGCATCCTGATTGGGTTGCGCCATCGAACCCGGCCGGAATGAACGAACCGCTACACGGCGCACAAGTTGTTGAAAGAACTGCGCTAAAAACAAAGCAGATTCGAGTTCAATTCAAAAAACCGTTTTTTGTCGCAAAAACGGACTTTGGATGTCGAACGTCACTAGGATCAGGAACTGGCGATCCCGGAAGGACTCGAACCCTCAACCTGCTGATTAGAAGTCAGCTGCTCTATCCAGTTGAGCTACGGGACCGCTGGGCCCTTCTTGATCGGTTTAGGGCCGGGGTTCAAGAGCCAAGCGCATGAACGCGCTGTTGGGATCGTCCCGATACCCAAAGATCGGACCGCAATAGCTGTATCGCAACGCTTCATAGAGTTTGCGTGCGGCGTCGTACTCGGCCAGATGGGCAGCGCCGGTTTCCAGAACCAGAGCAGAGATTCCGTCGGCGCGTGCGCATTCGGCCAGGTGGTTCATCATCGTCCGCGCCAAACCGCGCCCACGTGCTTTGGCCAGGATATGGACCGACTTCACCTCGGCCGTCCCGTCCGGCAAAGCCTTCAATGCGCCGCACCCCACAGGCTCGTCGTCGTCAAACAGGGCCCAGAACCGAATACCCGGCCCAGAGAGCGCCTCGGCATCCATCGTGTGATTGCTTTCGGCGGGTCCCGCGGTTTCGCTGTGCGCGAAATGCGCCTCGACCACCGGCCGCAGGGCAGCCGAAGTCGGATCCGCTTCGCGGATGTCAATCATTCAGTGGGTCCAGGGACCGCGGCGGTCTGTTGCAAAATTCTCGCCATACCCGCGCTGGCGCAGGTTGGGTTTGCGCTTGTGCGGTTCGCTGACCAGAACTTCGATGCCATGATCCTTGGCATAGTCCAACGCTTCTTCCTTGGTGTCGAACTTCAGGCGAACCTGGGATTGCGTGTCAGAAGACGATGTCCAGCCCATCAGCGGATCAACCTCGCGCGCCGACGCAGGCGCGAATTCCAAAACCCATTTGCGGGTCTTGGCCATACCCGACGTCATCGCATTTCTTGCAGGCTGGTAAATCCGTGCGCGCATGTCGCCTCTCCATACTCGGTTGGTCGCGACCGTTTATGCGTCAGAGTGCGGGCGGGGACAAGATTGCAAATGCCGCAGGGCCATGCAAATGACCGGCGCTGCAGGGGTTGCATGCGGACAAAATAAGAACAAATGTAAGAAGCCCAAGCGGAGCCTGCCGATGCCCTATGCACATTCTGACAAAACCCAGCTGACCGTCGACGATGTCCGCGCCCGCCTGAAGCTCGAGGGCGGCAAGCGGTTCGTCATGCATACGGAGTTTGCGCCGGCCGGGGATCAGCCAACGGCCATCAAGGAACTCGCCGCCGGTGTCCTGGACGGCGAGCGCGATCAGGTGCTGCTGGGTGCCACGGGCACCGGCAAGACCTTCACCATGGCCAAGGTGATCGAGGAAACCCAGCGCCCCGCCATCATCCTGGCCCCCAACAAGACGCTGGCGGCCCAGCTTTACGGCGAGTTCAAAGGCTTCTTCCCGGACAACGCGGTCGAGTATTTCGTCTCGTACTACGACTACTACCAGCCCGAAGCCTATGTGCCGCGCAGCGACACCTATATCGAGAAGGAATCGCAGATCAACGAACAGATCGACCGGATGCGCCACTCGGCCACCCGGGCGCTGCTCGAGCGTGACGACGTCATCATCGTGGCCTCGGTCTCGTGCATCTACGGCATCGGCTCGGTCGAGACCTACGGGGCGATGACGCAGGATCTGAAGGTCGGGAACGAATACGACCAGCGGCAGGTGATGGCCGATCTGGTGGCTCAGCAATACCGCCGCAACGATCAGGCCTTCCAGCGCGGCAGCTTCCGGGTGCGGGGCGATTCCCTGGAAATCTGGCCCGCCCACCTGGAAGACCGGGCCTGGAAACTCTCGTTCTTCGGCGAAGAACTGGAGGCCATCACCGAATTCGACCCCCTGACCGGCGAGCGCACCGACACGATGGAGCAGATCCGCGTCTATGCGAACTCGCACTACGTCACGCCGAAACCGACGATGCAGCAGGCGATCCTCGGCATCAAAAAGGAGCTGCGCCAGCGCCTCGACCAGCTGGTGGGCGAGGGCAAACTGCTGGAAGCGCAGCGGCTGGAACAGCGCACCAATTTCGACCTGGAAATGCTCGAAGCCACCGGCGTCTGCAACGGGATCGAGAACTACTCGCGCTATCTGACCGGCCGCGCACCGGGCGAGCCGCCCCCGACCCTGTTCGAATTCATCCCCGACAACGCCATCGTTTTCGCCGATGAATCCCACGTCAGCGTACCGCAGATCGGCGGCATGTACCGGGGCGACTACCGGCGGAAATTCACGCTGGCCGAACACGGGTTCCGCCTGCCCTCCTGCATGGACAACCGTCCCCTCAAGTTCGAGGAATGGGACGCCATGCGCCCGCAGTCGGTCTTCGTCAGCGCCACCCCGGCCAAGTGGGAACTGGAGCAGACCGGCGGCGTCTTCACCGAACAGGTGATCCGTCCCACGGGCCTCTTGGACCCCGAGGTTGAAATCCGCCCCGTCGAGATGCAGGTCGACGACCTGCTGGACGAGGTGCGCAAGGTTTCGGCCAAGGGGTTCCGCACGCTGGTCACCACGCTGACCAAACGCATGGCCGAAGACCTGACCGAATACATGCACGAACAGGGCATCAAGGTCCGGTACATGCATTCCGACATCGACACGATCGAGCGGATCGAGATCCTGCGCGACCTGCGGCTGGGGGCCTTCGACGTGCTGGTGGGCATCAACCTGCTGCGCGAGGGGCTCGACATTCCCGAATGCGGTCTGGTCGCCATTCTGGACGCCGACAAAGAGGGCTTCTTGCGCTCGGAAACCTCGCTGATCCAGACCATCGGCCGCGCCGCCCGCAACGCCGAGGGCCGCGTGATCATGTATGCCGACCGCATCACCGGCAGCATGGAGCGCGCGCTGGAGGAAACCAACCGCCGCCGCGCCAAGCAGATCGCCTATAACGAGGAGCACGGCATCACCCCCGAGACGGTGAAGAAGAATGTCGAGGACGTTCTGGCCGGTCTCTATGCAGGCGACGTGGACATGAACCGCGTCACCGCCACCATCGACAAACCGATGCACGGCGCCAACCTCGAGGCGCATCTGGACGGGTTGCGCGAGCAGATGCGCAAGGCGGCCGAGAACCTGGAATTCGAAGAAGCCGCCCGCATCCGGGATGAGATCAAGCGGCTGGAAGCGGTCGATCTGGCCGTCGCCGACGACCCCATGGCGCGCCAATGGGCGGTTGAGAAAGCCTCGGAAGACGCGGTTCGCTCGCAGGGGCGGTCAACGGCCGGACGGCCGGGGCAGCGGGGTGGGAATGTGAAAAGACGGAAGCGGTGAGTGCACGCAACTATATAGCGGATAATCGGCGAGCGATTACTTTTCTTTGCCCCTTGTCGTAGGTTTTCCCGAGCCAGTGTTTTGGCTGGAATTCCCGCCCTGTGTTCTACCACCCTTGTAAGTCGACTGTGGTGAAGAAGAACCACGTTTTGACGCGCCGCCTGTTGATACGCTGGGTTTTCCCGAAGATGGTTTCTTTGCCATTTTTCCCTATACAAGATTTAGCAACCAAGCTGGAATCTGCGCACATCCTAAAACAACTGCACGCCAAAGATTTACTCGTGCTTCCAAGATAACTTTTTCATTTTCGTCAAAATATGCATCGCAGTCTTTGGCTAACTGAGCTTTTGTGTCTTCTAACGACTCCATTTTTGTTTCACGATTTAGCACCCAATTGGGATTAAGCTCAAAGTGGCACGTTCTTTGAGCGACACTAACCATCGCAGCAAAGTACAGTGACAAAGAGAACGTGACTATTACTAACCAAAATTCGGCGCGTATCGACAAAAAGGAGAAATCATCACTCCCAACAAACTCTTAACGTCAACCAATCCGGCAAAAACAGTTCCAACCAAACCTGTCATGGCGGCGGCCATACCCGCTTGGTTTCGAGCATATCTCAAATCTTCCTTTTGCGAACGCAGTTGAGAGTATGCAATCTCAAACGCCAATTCTTTTTGGGACATACAAATGCGCAGTTCTAGCAATATCAACAGCTACGAGTTATGCATGAAAATCAATACACTTCAAGAAACTGTGTCTACAGTCAAGCAAGCATAGATGGGTGCTCGCACCATCTTTTCTGACGGTCTCACAATGATGGATGAAGTCACCTTTCCTACGTACCCCGTCCTGCCCACCGCTCCAAAATCCACCCTTGCCACCCACCTCCCCCTCCTCCACGTTTGAAATCACAAATTGTGATTCCAAACGGCTGCCATGACGAACCCGAACACCCTGCCCAGCACGTATGAGGTCCAAAACGCCATTCACCGGGTGCGCGGAACCCGCGTGGTGCTGGCCGAGGATCTGGCGCGGTTCTACGGAAAATCCGTCAGCGCCTTCAATCAGGCCGTCTCGCGCAACACCGACCTGTTCGAGGGCTACCGGTTTCAGCTGACCGACGCCGAGGTGGCCGATTTGATATCACGGAATGTGATTTCAAAGCCCAAAGGCCGCGGCGGGCGGCGGGTCAATCCGTGGGTCTATACCGATTACGGCGTGGCCATCGCCTCGACCCTGTTCAAAGACCCGCGCGCGATCAAGATCACCCGCATGATCACCGAGGCCTTCGTCGACGGCGCCAACGCCCTGGCTGAAACCCCACGCAGCGCGCCCGAGATCCTGCCGCCCCAAGACGCCCCCGTCCCGCTGCTGCCGAATGGCGAGCAGTTGCGGGCGCTGGCCGAAAACATCCTCGATTCCGGGCAGCAGAGCCTTGTCGATTACATCGCCAACCCCACCACCAAGCGGCAGCAGGCGGTGGCGGTGATCATGAAGACGCTGGCCGAAACCGCAGGCGAGGAAGTGCGCACCCAGCACGAGCGCCTGCGCCTGCGCATCGCCGAACGGTTGGCCGCGGGCGACTATGCCGATGACGATGATCGCAAGCGGCTGATCGAGCTGCTGCAGGCGATGAAGGGCTAAAGCCCCAGCTCGGCCCGCATCTTTTTCGTCAGCTTGGCCACGACCATCTCGTAGGACGTCACGATGTGGTCGCGCAGGGACGCGTCGCTCATTCCGCGTTCGTCGTAAACCTGCAGCCATTTCATGCCGCGCGAGGCCAGGTAGGGCGCGGGCCGGATGCCGGGCTGATCCTGCAGCACCTCATAGGCCAGGTCGGTGGCCTTGAAGGTAAAGGCGTCCTTGCCGTTGTTCCAGCCGCAGATCGCGAACACCTTGCCACCCACCTTCCACACATCCGCATTGCCCCACTGCACGACGTGGCTCGTGGCCTTGAGAGAGGCGCAGAAGGTGTTGAATTCGTCCCGGGTCATGACGCCGATCCTGACGGGCCGGCAAGGATTTCGCAAGCAAGCATGACCTGTCGGGCCTAACCGAACAGGTCTTGCAGAACGTCGCCGATTTGAACCGTCGCCGCGCTGGACCAGTCTGGCCGATAGGACGGTTTTCGCACCTGGTACTCGGTTCCGGTGCCCGTGCCCGACCAGACGCCATCGAAGAACAGAGCGCGCTCCTTGCGCCGCCGCGGGCGTATTTCAGGCGGCCGCCGCCAATACATGATCGCGCGTCGAGCACCGGCCACATCCCCTGCCTTCCATCTGCGCACCCAAACGGCCCGGTCTATGGCCCCAGTGTTGTAGTGAAAGGACAAGGCCGCGCCCAACTGCGCCTCGGTCAAGGCGTGGCCGGCAAAGGCCGTTTCCACCGCAGGCAGATAGTTGGTGCGGATAGCCCACTCATACACTTCAAAACAGCGTCGCAAGGTCTGGGGGTTATCCAGATAACGCGGCCAGACCGTGTGGCCCGAGGCCGACGTGATCCCCACACTCCAGGTCCAGACATCAACGGAATCCAGATAGGCCTCGCGCACGATCGCTTCGTGCGAGATAAGCTCGGCGGCAATACGCGGTGTGATCTTGTAAGGCATCAGGCCATCCCCGAGTGGCGGCCGATGTCACCCCTTGTCCCAGTGGGCAATGACATCATACCCCATCGGCGTCGGAGGTCCTTCAAGATACTCGGCAAACTGGCCCCACAACTCGGCAACCTTGGGGGCGTTTGCGTTTGATGTCGCCTCGCTTTCGACGACCGAGATCACATAGCCGCTGCCGTCCTCGTTCATCACATTCGTAAAGCAGTGCATACCGGGCATGCCCATGATCTGATCCTTCAGATCGTTCATTCGGGCCGTGGCGGCCTCGCGGGTGCCGGGCTTCATCTTGAACTGGGTAACGCGTGCAAACATGGTTGTCCTCCCTCGCTTGGGGTCCAGACCCCGAACCGCGGCAAACTGCCAGCGGACGGTATGATCCTACCACGTCCTGACCAAATCACGCAGGGACACAGGCAACGCGATCATGTGCGAGAAAAGGTTCAACCATGAAGATAGGTGTCTTCCATGGCCGTCAGGGGCGGACAAATTTGGCGTTTCCGACAGCCCGCGGTTTGGGCGCCGCGCTTTGCGTGGACGCAGGAGCCTGGACCGGCACAGCCGACCGCGTTGCGGCGCGGACACTGGACTCGCATGCGATCCCGTCGCCGTCAGGGTCGTTGCGTTTGTGGTATCCAAGCTGTCCCTCGCGCATCGGCCCAAGACCAACGGAGCGCGCCGCGTCGCAACCAGCCAGCGCCACAAGGTGCATCACGGCTTCGGTCCGCTCCAGATCCGAGGTCCGGAGATATACGCCCAGCGCGATCATCCCCGTCGTCAGCGGCAGGGCCAGCACCATCAGCAGAATGCGCAGCGGGGACAGCGCATGTCGGCGCAGGGCATCAGCCTTGCGCTGTCGACGTGCCAAGCGCGGGTCTGGTGCGGGTTCGTTGTATACGGTTGTCTTCAGCTTCATAAGCTTGGCGATACACCAACTATGTGGCAAAGCCGAGGCATCGGAATGACGCAATCCAGCGAGGGCGCCACGTGAACACTCGAAACCCATTTCAACCGGTCGACGAGACTGCACGGGAACTGGCCCTTGATCTCATCGCGCAGGCCCGTTTTGCCGCGCTTGCCGTGGTGCATCCGGACAACGGACTGCCGTCGATCAGCCGCATCGCACTGGCCACCGACAGTGCTGGATGGCCGCTGACCCTGATCTCGGATCTGGCGGAGCACTCACGCGCGTTGGAGGCAAATCCGGCCTGCGCGTTGCTGATCGGCGAGCCCGCTGACAAAGGTGATCCACTGACCCATCCCCGGCTGACCCTGCACTGCACGGCGCGCCCGATCCCACGGGCGACCGAGGAGCATACCGCGCTTCGGGCAAGCTACTTGTCACAGCGTCCGAAGGCCGGACTATATATCGACTTCGCAGATTTCCGTTTTGTGCGTTTCGAGATTGTCGATGGGCTTCTCAATGGCGGGTTCGGCAAAGCGTGGAAGATGACACGCGAAGACCTTTGCCCGCCATCAAATCAGCGAACGACGTGAACTGCGCAACTGGCGTGGCGCACCACATGTGTCGCGGTCGAGCCGAGCAACAGATCCTGCATCCCCGGTCGGTGCGACGCCATGATGATCAGGTCAGGTTTGTTGGTTTCCGCCCAATCCAGAATCGTGCGCCCCGAATGGCCCTCGACCACAACGCCCTTGGCGTTCGGTAGCTTGGCGGCCAGAATGTTCAGCTCATCCTGGATCGCGCGCCGCGCTTCGGTCAGGTATTCGGCCGGCATGTAAGAGATTGCGTAGTCCGGAATATGCTCGACAACATGCAACAGGGTCACTTTGGCATCTGGCGTCGCCAACAGCTTGGCCAGTTTCAGCGGCCCCGACGTGTCACGCTCGGCATCGAAGGAAATCGGGACAAGAATATTGTGATACATGGCTGGCGCCTCCTTGAGTTTCGCGTTCAGATAGCAGTAGCCAAAGTCTTCTGACCTTGATTCAGGTCAGGATCAGTCAAATGTTTCGGCCACGTCGTACATCACCGGCTCGAAGCTTTTGCACAATTCGTTGATCTTGCGGTTGCGCTCGCGCATTTCAGGCGTTCGCAGCATGGCCAGAAAGTCCTCCCGCCGCTCCCACTGCGAATAGTTCGCGATGCGGGTCTGGGCATCGTTGACATGCAGTCCGGCTGCGACAAAACCGGGCTGCTTGGAAATGAAGTTCGCATAGGCGTCGGTCAACGCTTCTAGCAGGTCCTGGCAGGTTCCGGGGGTCATTTCGAAAGTGGTGATAACGGTCTGAACACTGGCGTCTTTTGATATCTTCGGCATCGGTCATCTCCCTTGTCTGACCCAAGCCTAGCACAGGTTATTCAAACGTCCTGCCTTTCGTTGAGCTGGCGCGAAAAAGTTTCCGAAAAATGAACCGAGCGCTAACCTTCCGTTAACCAAGGTTGATGATCCTGCGCAAATGGACCGCCTGATCGCCTTCCTGTGTGCAAGTCTTGTGTTTTCGACTCCGGCCTTGGCCGGGGCATGGCTTCGTGAAGAAGGCGCCTCGTTCACATCGTTGGCCCTGACGGCGTTTTCCGAGCCCGGGAAGCGCATCCGCTTCAAGTCCTCGCTCTATGGGGAATGGGGAATGCGCCCAAATCTGACGCTGGGTTTGGACGCGGAAGAGCATCAAGAACTCTACGGTCACGTCGTGGTGTTTGCGCGCCTACCGGTTGCCGAATTTTCCAACGGTGGGCGTCTGGCGGCCGAGTTGGGTGTCGGCGCGCATCACCGTGAAACCCGCGCATGGGCGATGTACAAGGCAACCCTGTCTTGGGGCAAAGGATTTCAGGCCCGATATGGCAGTGGCTGGCTGGCGGCTGATGCCGCGCTGGAGTACCGAAGCCATGACGCTCTGATCCGAAAACTGGACCTGACAGTGGGTTTGTCGTCGCACCGTCGGGTCAATCCCCTGCTCCAGATCGAAACGTCCTATGTACCTGGCCGCCCGCTCTATTGGAGCGCGCGACCCTCGGCGATGTTTCGATCCGAAAGCGGCCCCAACACCTGGATAATCGGGGTCGAGCGCAACGCCGCCCGGGACAGGCCAGGCCTGAGATTCGCGCTGTGGCGCGAGTTCTGAATGCTGCGCGCCGGCCGCCCCAAAAGCGACCGGCCGACACGGATCAGACCTCGATCCGCATGATCACCGAAACTTCACCACTCAAGGCCTCGGACCAACGCAACTTGATCTGGTCCTGGTTCGTCCCTTGCTGCAACTGAACATAGGGGGCCGAATAGCGCAGAGTTCCAAAGGCGGTTCTCAGCCCGTCCAGCACGACGACGCTGTCACAGCTGCGGGCCTGCCCACCAAAGGGGAATGCACCATCCGAGTCCACCGTCCAGGCAGAGGCCGCCGTATTCTGTTCGTGTCGGACCCGCAGCGGGTTCGCGGTCTTGAGTGTCACGTTGTGATACGTGTTGTCTGCGAACGTGACATTCACATGCCGATCAGGATTCAGATCGGCAAAAGTTGTATCAACCTTGTCCACGCGGTCGATTGACCCGTTCGCCGTTCGGAACTTGTTGCCCGTGACCGTCATTCCGTTCAGGAAATGCCCGACGCCATGCGGGCGCACGACGATATAGGCGAACCACGGGGCAACGTCACTTGAATAGAAGATGTTGTCGGTGATGCTCATGGCGCTGAAGGAATAGCCCGAGGTGTAGTCGGGTTCGGCATCGCGCTCATTGCTCCACTCGATGAAACAGTTGTCGATATAATTGTCGGCGATCGAAGAACTGTTGTAGGCCCCGATCATCACCAAACCCGCATTGCGCACACCGTTCGGCACGCTGTCGCCCTGAAAGAAGTGGTTGCCCAGAACCAGGTTGTTGTCTCCGCCCAGAACCGCGAAGTGGTGGAAACGAACGGCGCGGTTGTGGCGCAGCTTGACGTCGTTGGCATTGGCGTTGATGGCAATCGAACTGCGGTCGGGCACGTCCAGAGACTCTTCACTGGACAGGAACTGGCAACCGTCGATCAACATGCCCTGGCACCCCACCCCGATTGAAGTGATGCCGCGATCCAACGGACGGCTGACAAAGCAGTTCTTCAAAACGAACGTGTTCCCGCCCGGCGACAGGCGGATCGCGCTGCAGCGCCCGTTGCATTGAAACTCGATGTCTTCCATGGCGAATTTCTGGAGCGCACTGAAGCCCGAGAAATCCAACAGGTACTTGAAAGCAACGAACGTGAATGTCTGCGTGCCAGCCGCATCATAGATAGGTGCGTTCAAGGTGATCTCACCGGCACCTTCATCCTTGGACCGAACATAGATCTCACGTCCAACGCCGCTGCCCTGAACCAACGACCCGAGCGGGATATTGGCCACGTTGGCCACACCGGACAACTTGTAAGGATCCGCCGGATCGTATGTTGCGACAGAGGTAAAGGTCTCGGTGTCCCATGAGGCGCTGCTCTTGACGTCGAACTGCCCGTTGCGGATCACGCGGCGAGTGGAGTAGCTGCCGCGATTGGGTACGGCGGCCTGCATGTCGATCGGCTCGGACACCGAGATCTTGCGGCCGCCCAGGTCCAGCGATTCATGATCCGAGTTGTTCAACAGCGCCTGAAACGCCTTTTTGAAGGCCAGGGCTTCATCGCCGAAGGCGGAGATGTAAGTCGGCAGATCGAAATTCTTGGTCAGAAGAAGCATCTTGTCATCAGGCATCGTGACCGTGCCCTCAAAGTCGACCTCCGCGTCCAGCCCAACATCCTGTGCCAGGTGGTAGGTTCCCTGCGGCACATAGATGCGGCGACCTCCCGCGGCTTGGTCTGCCGCCTCGAACGCGGCCGAGTCGTCGGCCACACCATCTCCTAACGCGCCATAGTCCCGCACGTCCACAAGGCTGATCATGTCGCGCAAGAAGATCCCGGTGACATCGGTAATTTCGATATCATCGATCCGAACGAGCGCGCCGTTTGCCCCCTCGATATCGAGGCCGAAATGCCCGTATAGCGCCGAAATGCCCCAAGGCATGTCCACGCCCGGCCGCTGTCCAATCCCGACGATGGCGGTGACCTCGTGCACCACGCCATAGGCCGACAGCTGAATGGCCGGGCCCTGTTCGGTCAGTCCGGAAAGGTGCACGTCGCCGGCCCCTCCGGCCCATCCAGCGATCCGGACCTGCGGCAATGGCCCGCTGATCGCTTTGACCCGCGCCTTGATCTGCAAATAGCAGCCCGACAGAAGCGGCGTCTGCCCCATGTACCGCAGTTGCTGCGTGGGTTTGACCTTCAGTATCTCAAGACAACCGCCAAACTCCGCATCTGCAGGCACGAACACTCCCGTTCCCGATCCGTCATAGGTCGGTGAGCCCGGAGTGCCGTCGCCGCTGGACCACACATCCAGACCATTCGCGAATTGCGGCGGCGTGAAAACGATTCCGTCGGTGATTGCCTTGTTCATTGAATACCCTTTCCCAAACGCGCCCACTCTTCAGGCTATGGCGCATGCCAGATTTCGGATCCGGAAGCCGCCCGGACACGCTGGTCTGAGTATCGAAAAGGGATTAACCGTCGCTCATATCATCGTGACGGTGGGTGTTGCGTCAGGCGGATGGGTCGGAGTTGCCAAGCAGCTGCACCCCGTTGATCTTCCAGCCGTTTTCCAGCTGGACCATCTGATAGTCCAGGATGTGGACCCGGCCGTTCGCATCCACCACCATCACTTTCTGCCACCAGAACCCGGAAATCTGCCGCAATTCCAGAAATCGGATCTCAGCCGGGCGCCAGACCATTGGATAGCCGTTGCGCACCATCGCGCCAAAATTCTCGGGCGTGCGGAACATTGTCTGGATGTTGGGGCTGGCGAAGGTGAAGGCCGTGGCGAAGTCATCGGCCTTGAAGGCTTCAATCTGCGCCGCGATATTGGCTTCGATGTCGCCACTTTGGGCAACTGCGGCTGTTGCCAGACCGGCGCTCAGGGAAACTGCAAGCAAAAGTTGACGCATGGGGCCACCTCCTGCCGGAAAGGTAGCCCCATGCAGTATCGGGTCAAATCAGACCAGGTCTCCGGCCAAAGCCTTGTCGATCAGTGCAATCGTTTCGGGGACGCCATAAAGGGCGATGAACCCGCCGAACCGAGGGCCTTGGCTGGCGCCCAACAACACCTCGTAAAGGGCTGTGAACCAGCCGCGCATCGGGTCAAAGCGCTCGCGGCCGATGGAATAGACCACCGATTGCAAAGCTTCGTCCTCGACCGGACCGTCATAGGCTTCAAGCGCCGACTTCAGGGCCTCAAGCGCCTCGCGCTCTTGCTCCGTCGGCGCCCGATGCTTGCGGGTCGGTTTCACGAAGTCGTTGAAGTAGCGCACTGCAAAACCGGCGGCCTTGTCGAGGTCCGGGTGGCTTTCGGCCGTGGCTTCGGGCGCATAGCGGCGGATGAAGCCCCACAGAGTCTCCTTGTCCTCGGCACCTGAAACCGACGCGAGGTTCAGCAGCATTGCAAAGGGCACGATCAAAGTCGATTCCGGCACGTCACCGCCGTGAATGTGCCAGACCGGATTGTTCAACTGAGCCTTCAGGTCCTGCCCGGGGTAGGCACGCAACTGCTGATGGTATTCATCATACGCCTTGGGGATGACGTCAAAATGCATCCGCTTTGCCGTCTTCGGCTTTTGATACATGAAATAGGCCAGACTCTCGGTCGGCGCATAGGTCAGCCACTCGTCGATCGACACTCCGTTTCCGGACGACTTCGAGATTTTCTGCCCGTTTTCATCAAGGAACAGCTCATACGAGAAATGCTCGGGCGCACGGCCACCCAGCGCGCGGCAGATCGCGTCATAGATCTTTTCGTTGGTCGCATGTTCCTTGCCATACATCTCGAAGTCGACGCCCAACGCCGCCCAGCGCGCCCCGAAATCCGGCTTCCACTGCAACTTCACATTGCCGCCGGTCACGGGCAGCGTCCACTCCTTGCCATCTTCATCATCGAAGGTGACGGTGTAGGTCTCGGCGCACACCTTTTTCATCGGCACATAAAGGACCCGACCCGTTTCCGGATGGATCGGCAGGAAGATCGAATAGGTCTGCTGACGCTCCTCGCGCAGGCTTTTCAGCATGATGGCCATGATGTCGTCATATCGTTCGACTGCACGCTTCAGGATTTCGTCGAACTGACCCGAACGATAAAAGTCGCGCGCCGAATAGAACTCGTATTCGAACCCGAACGTATCAAGGAACCGACGCAGCATGGCGTTGTTGTGTTCACCAAAGCTGGGATACTCGCCGAACGGGTCAGGAACCGAAGTCAGCGGCTGCTGCAGATAGGCTTCAAGGGCCTCGGGGTTCGGCACGTTGCTGGGAACCTTGCGCATCCCGTCCAGATCATCCGAAAAGCAGATCAGCTTGGTGGGAATGTCCGACAGGGCCTCGAAGGCGCGCTTGACCATCGTGGTCCGTGCCACCTCACCGAAAGTGCCGATATGCGGCAGGCCCGACGGGCCATATCCCGTTTCGAACAGAACGAAGCCCTTCTCCGGTGGAGACTTCTGATAGCGTTTGAGCAACCGGCGCGCCTCTTCGAAAGGCCAGGCCTTTGACGTCATGGCGGTTTCACGCAGTTCAGACATTTCGTTCGTTCTCCATCGGGAAATCAGCGACGGTCGCTCAATGCGACCGACCGGCATCTCCTATTGTGCAGATGCAGCGTGAGTCAATGACCGCAGGCGAGAAACGCCGCCCCTGCTACGATTTCAGACGGTTGCTCGTGACCAGGAACACGGCCTGACCCGCTTGCAGATCAACCAATTGCAAACAACCAGGATTGGCTGCAATAAAATCGCAGACGGCCTGCTTCACCGAGGCTTTCCCCTCGTCATCATGCCAGTTCCAGTCATCGAAGATAAGAAAACCACCGGTTTTCAGCTTGCCTAGGTACGACAATATATCCGCCTGAACACCGTCATAGTAGTGGTCGCCGTCAACGTAGACAAAATCCAGGCTTTCGTCGGGCACCGCGGATGCCGCTTCCGCGGATCTCTTCCGAACAAAGATCTTTTCGCCAGGCAAATGTGCCAGTCTAGACTGCGCCCGCTCAAAAATTTCGTCCATGTCGCCCTGATTTTGCGCGACTTTCCCCCCATACATCCTGTTCGGGAATTGCGGCATGAACTCGTAGGGATCAATCAGGTAATACTTCGCGATGCTGCCCGTACTCAGAACCATCTCCGAAAAATCGCCCATCCAGACGCCGATTTCAGCGCCCGCGGAATTGGTAGTCGTATAGTGAGTCAAAAACTGCCTTGGGTCCGTCGGCGTCTTTCCAAAGAGTTTCCTGATTTTTCTGCTGCTCAATGACATTCGTTCAACCGTTTCCGTCAGATCTGTTGTTCAGGGTGAATTGGCCCCTGCGCGGACCAACTACGAAACACATACCACGTTGTGACCGATGGGCGGCAAACGCGCAACTCTGCTGGTAAACGTTCGCCGTACTTGCAATTCCAGACTACGGTCGCCGGCGAAACAAGGTGTTGAACCCGCGGGCCCTGCCCCATATCGTGCGCGATCAAAGACAGCCAAGCAGGACGTTCCCATGACCCAACCCGTTTCCCACCCGATGTCGCCGCAGGATTGCCTTGTGGCGATCATGGTGGCCGTCTCAGCCTCGGACGAGAACATCCGCACCGTCGAACTGGTCAAGATCGAGACAGCCGTGAATATGCTGCCTGTGTTTGCCGACTACGATATCGACCGTATGCGCCGGGTTTCGCAGATCGTGTTTGATCTGTTCGAGCAGGAAGATGGTCTGGACGCACTGTTTGGTCTGATCCGGGACAACCTGCCTGAGCGGTTGAACGAAACGGCCTATGCTCTGGCCTGCGATGTCGCCGCCGCCGACGGCTCGCTGGCCGAAACCGAACTGCGGCTGCTGGAAGAGATCCGGTATGAGTTGGAGATCGATCGGCTGCACGCCGCAGCGATCGAGCGCGGCGCACGGGCGCGTCACACCGTCTGATCGGATTCAGCTGCCATAAAGCGCGCCCCAGCGCTCGATGAGGGCCTGCTGCAGTTTGCGAGACCTGCGATTCCAGCTGCGCGCGCCTTCAGGGCGTTCGCGGCTTTCACGCGCGATGGTCGCCCGATGCGGAAGATCGGCAGTGAATATCGCAAAGGCCAACTCGGATCCTTCGGCGGTGGTCAGATACCCGCCCAAGCCAGATACAAAGTTCAGGGTTCCGGTCTTGGCGTCGACCTTGATCGGGTGCCCTTGGATCCGCTGGCCTTTGGCGTCGGTCAGGGTAAACGGCTTCAACAGATGTCGCAGCGTTTCATGTTGCTGAGCGGCCACCAGAACTTTGACCAGGCCAGACGGCACCATTCGCGAAGCATCGCCCAACCCCGAATGATCCACCATAGCAATACCGGACGCGCCATAGGTCTGAGCCGACCAGCGATTCATCTCATCCGCGGACTCTGCCAGTGTTTGCGGCCGCCTACCCCGCGCGACGGTCGCAGCCAGCCCCACCATCTCGGCCGTGAGGTTGGTCGAATATTTCAGCATCCCTTTCACTATGCTGGTAAGTTCATCGCTCTGATGCGTGACCAGAACGGTGCCGCTGGGGGCCTCGCGTGTGACTTGAACCCGCCCCAGGACGATGCCGTTCACCCGGGCCAGAGTGCGGAACACATCCCCGGCATACAAACCCGGTTTGCGCACGGGCAACCACCTGGCGCCACCATTACCCAGCGCGCCCTTGGCAACTGTCCAGCGGTCCTGCCGCGCGCTGGGTTGATAGCTGTAGACCGGAAGGTTGCGATTTTCGATCCGCATCGCGGCCATGTCCACCGACGGCGTATAACTGGCACTGCGTGCGTCCATGGTCACGTCATAGCTGGACCCTTGGCGTTTCCACTCGAAATGCACACGGTTGAAGTTCAGGGAAATTCCACTGATCGCAGGGCTATAGCCCACATGATCAGGCTGACCGGGGTCTATGCTGAATACATAGGGCAATGCGCCGCTGTACACTTTGAACGCCCCCCGAACCTCGGTCAGTCCGGCCTTGCGCAGGTTGGCGGCCATCGTGGCCAGAGCATCGGTATCCAATACCGGATCGGCGCCTCCGACCAGTATCAGATCACCCTTGAGGATCCCGTTTTCAATCGGACCATCTGCGATCAGCTTTGTTTCGAACCGATGGTCCGGCCCCAGAACGTCCAGCGCGTAAAGCGCGGTCAGGGCTTTGGCGACGCTGGCCGGCGGCAAGCCGCGGGCCCCGCCGAATTCCTCCAGTTGCGCGCCGGTTTTTACGTCTGCCACAGCGAAGACCACTTCGCCGTTCAATCGCGCCGCCTGAATGATGCGTTCGGCACCGCTCAACTCGGCGCCACGGGCAACAGGCCGCAATGAGACAGTTGGCGCCCCGGCAAGACCCGCGGTGGGGATCAGAAGCGAACCGGCGCCGGCCAGAAAGAAACGTCTCGAAATACGATCAGTCATGGGTCAAATAAAATCCCAGAGATCACAGGCAAACAACCATGCACCTGAATTATGTGCCCATCGGGGCTGTTCAGGCAACACCTGTCAGGTCCAGCCGCCTTTGGAGCGTATCTGAGTCGAGCTGACATCGACCATCGGCACGTTCACGAAACACCAGGCCGGCGCATCGGCCCGACCCAAAAGATGCCGCGCCGTTCCGTCAATCCGGTATTTGGCATAGACACGCGCCGCCGGTGACATGCGGGCTGAAATCCGATCTCCGGGGCGCGCCACCACGCCCACAGGAACGGTGTCCATGATCAACCGCCAGTCCTTCCATTTGTGAAACTGGGCCAGGTTGTCAGCCCCCATCAGCCAAACGAACCGAACCTGCGGATAGAGCCGCCGCAATGCAGCAAGTGTGTCAGCCGTGGCGCGGGTGCCGGTCAGATCCTCAATGTCAGTCACCTCAACCTTGGGATGCTGCATGATGGACCGTGCGGCCTCAACTCGCTGATCGATCGGAGCCGGGCCGCGAGACTTCAGCGGGTTCCCCGGCGACACCAACCACCAGACCCGATCCAATCCAAAGGCCTTCATCGCCTCCAGTGTAACGTGCACATGCCCCTGATGCGGTGGATCGAACGATCCCCCGAACAGTCCCACGACCTGACCGGGCCGCGCATATGGTATCGCGCTTCGCAACATCCCCTGCTGTAGTCCAGAACTCGCCGACCTTGTCAATCAACAGGTTGCACAGCATCGCCCAAACCGACCGCCCCCGATCGCACCACTTCGGCACACCAGCCGCCATGCCCACGCACGGCAGAGTACCCCCCGTTGCCCAACGCCTCTTCCATCCTGCTGCAAGGCGCGCAGATAACCGTGATCCGCAAGATGGCGGTGCCGACCTGAACCTCGCGCCCTTTGAGAGCGCCCAGATTGATGCCGGAAACCACCAGATTGCGCCGCAGCACGTCCGGTGCGACCGGACCTTGCCCCAAATAGCTGCCGATCGCGGCAAGATGCTCGTGCTGAACCAGGGTCACCGCACGCTTCCCCGAGCGACCGCGATCGCCCTCAACCCCGTCTTCCCGGATCATGGCCTGACCCAGTGCGATCATATCCAATCGTCGCCCCGGTCTGACGCCGATCCATTCGATCCGCCCGGCCTTGGCCCAACCTGATACCAATTGCGCAAGTTCCGGCATTCCCAGCATCCTTCCCAGTCCGGTCAGGCCGGCGCATAAGGCCAGCCAGAAATTCGCCAAAGCACCAGCTTGCCCCGCCCGTCCCGCTTGGCTATCAAGCGGGTCAACCTGAATTCCCCGACCCAGAGGACGCGACATGGCCGCCTATCAATATGTCTACCACATGCAGGGTGTCTCAAAGACCTATCCCGGTGGCAAGAAGTGCTTTGAAAACATTCACCTGAGCTTTCTGCCCGGCGTAAAGATCGGTGTCGTCGGCGTGAACGGCGCCGGTAAGTCGACCCTGATGAAGATCATGGCCGGCCTCGATACCGATTTCACAGGCGAGGCGTGGGCCGCCGAGGGCGCAAAGGTCGGCTATCTGCCACAGGAACCTCAGTTGGACGAATCCCTGACCGTCCGTGAAAACGTCATGCTGGGCGTGGCCGAGAAAAAGGCCAAGGTCGACCGTTTCAACGAGATCGCGATGGAGATTGCCGAGAACTACTCGGACGAGTTGATGGAAGAGATGACCGCCCTGCAGGACGCGATCGACGCGGAAAACCTGTGGGACCTCGACAGCCAGATCGACGTTTCGATGGAGGCGCTGCGCTGCCCGCCGGACGATGCCAACATCGGCAACCTCTCGGGCGGCGAGAAACGCCGCGTGGCGCTCTGCAAGCTGCTGCTGGAAGCGCCCGACATGCTGCTCTTGGACGAACCGACCAACCACCTGGACGCCGAGACCATCGCCTGGCTGCAACAGCACCTGATCGACTACAAGGGCACGATCCTGATCGTCACGCACGACCGCTACTTCCTGGATGACATCACCGGCTGGATCCTCGAGTTGGACCGCGGCCGTGGCATCCCGTACGAGGGCAACTATTCCTCGTGGCTGGAGCAGAAAGCCAAGCGGCTTGAGCAGGAAGCCCGCGAGGACAAATCCAAGCAGAAGACCCTGCAACGCGAACTGGAATGGATGCGTCAGGGTCAAAAGGCCCGTCAGGCCAAATCCAAGGCCCGGATCAACGCCTACAACGAGTTGGCGGAACAGTCCGAGCGCGAGAAGCTGACCCGAGCCCAGATCGTCATCCCCAACGGCCCGCGCCTGGGCAGCAAGGTGATCGAGGTCAACGGTCTGGCCAAGCATATGGGCGACAAGCAACTGATCGAGAACCTGTCCTTCAGCCTGCCGCCGGGCGGCATCGTCGGTGTGATCGGCCCCAACGGCGCCGGTAAATCGACCCTGTTCAAAATGCTCACCGGCCAGGAAAAACCTGATGCCGGCACCATCGAATACGGCGACACGGTGCAACTGTCCTATGTCGATCAGTCGCGCGACGACCTCAACGACAACGACACCGTGTGGGAGGCGATCACCGGCGGCGCCGAGATCATCCAACTGGGTGACGCGCAGGTCAATTCCCGCGCCTATTGCTCGTCCTTCAACTTCAAGGGCGGCGACCAGCAGAAAAAGGTCTCGCTGCTGTCAGGAGGTGAGCGCAACCGCGTCCACATGGCCCGCCTGCTGAAAGAGGGCGGCAACGTCCTGCTGCTGGACGAACCGACCAACGACCTGGACGTAGAAACCCTGCGCGCGCTGGAAGACGCGCTGGTCGATTTCGCCGGCTGCGCCGTGGTCATCTCGCACGACCGTTTCTTCCTCGACCGGATCTGTACGCACATCCTGGCCTTTGAAGGTGATGCGCATGTCGAATGGTTCGAGGGCAACTTCGAAGACTACGAAGAAGACAAGAAGCGCCGCCTGGGACCGGACGCGTTGGAGCCCAAGCGGTTGAAGCATAAGAAGTTTGCGCGATAACACTCCTGACACATCTCCGGATGGATAGTGTGGGCAGAAATCAGCCCATACTATCAACGGGATGATGGACAGTTGGAAAACGGTATGGCGGAAGCGCTACCCTTGCTTGGTTTCTTTATGATCGCAAGCACTTCGGTGTGGTTGTCTTCGCTGATCTTGGCGTCTGTGTTTCCATTCTTCAACTTCAAGAATGAGTATACCGAGTATCTGTTGAGGGTAAGCGGCGCACCGCCCACCCGTCTTCGTCTGCTTCTGACGGTTTACAGGGCTAACAGCTATTTCTTTAAGATTGATTGGGGGTACGAGTCACCTGCACCGGGTGCACTCAAAACCACTCCAAATCGCAACCTTTTTCGCATGCTCCTCCTGGCATATGCGACCTTGATTTTTTAACGTGTTCCTTTGGGTCGCTGCATTCGCGATTTTCGACATCATCTCGGCACTCATTTAGAAAACGACATCCCGGCATCCGGGTGATTGCTTGTGCCTATCGAGGCTTTCGGGCGTCCGAATGCCATTGAATGGGGTCGACTATCAGACAGGTGACCGATCCTCTTTCTTAGTTGTGCCGCTGCTGGCCCCGCGCCCGTTCGGCCCGCGTAGGGCGCGATAATCTGACAACAAAAAAGCCCGAGGCAGGTTCGAATTCAGTTCGGCGGATTTACGTTCACAACGCCCGTTGACCCCTGAAAGCGCAGCACATTCTGCCCAACCAGCCCTTGCCACATGGCGTTCTCAGTGCCATATGCAAAGAGCTTACGTTTTTCTACTTCGACCTACTGTCTCCGTTTTCGGCGTTCAGTCTATCGATCCAGACAACGACGCCGGGCTGCCGCAATTCCGTGGGCAGCACTAAAAACAGGAGATACGGATATGCCTGCAGGCACCGTAAAATGGTTCAACACCACCAAAGGCTACGGCTTCATCGCACCCGAAGAGGGCGGCAAAGACGTGTTCGTGCACATTTCGTCCGTCGAGCGTTCGGGCCTTACCGGCCTGGCCGACAACCAGAAAGTCACCTACGAACTGCGTTCGGGTCGTGACGGTCGCGAAAGCGCCGACAACATCGAACTGGCCTAAACCAGGTCTCTGGGGGCGACGGATGACCGTCGCCCCCATTTTTTTGCGCGGTTTCTGATCGCGCTTTCCGGCCCCAGTGGGGCAGGAAAACAACATCACTTTCCGGTGAAACCCGCGCGGGAATTGACCGGATCGGCTATTCTGAACAGACTGCTACCCTGTTTTCTTTGTTGATTAGCCGAGTATTGCCATGTTCTCACGCCGCAATTTTCTGATCTCCGCCGCTGCTATCAGCGCCGTGCCTGGCACGGCCCACGCGAAAAAGAAGCCGGTCGAATACGACCCGACCCCGCAATTCGTTCGGATCAAGAAGCAGTTTTTGCCCGGGCAATTGTTGGTCGCGCCACGTTCGTTCTACCTGTATTTCGTGACCGAGCCCCGCAAAGCCATCCGTTATGGCTGTGGCGTCGGCAAGGCCGGGCTGGAATTTACCGGAACTGCGACGATCGACGTGAAAAAGGAATGGCCCACCTGGCGCCCGACCGAAGAGATGATCGAGCGGGACCCCGTTGCCTATGCCAAATTCAAGGACAATGACTATGTCCAGCCCGGTGGAGGAGACAACCCGCTGGGCGCCCGTGCCTTGTATCTGTTTCAGAACGGCGTCGACACGTATTTCCGCATCCATGGAACGACCCAGCCGCAGACCATCGGACGAGCCGTGTCGAACGGGTGCATCAGAATGCTGAATGAGCACGTGATCGACCTGTACAACCGCGTCCCGATCGGAACAGTCGTCACCGTCGTCTAAGGCAGCGGTCAAGGCCCCGACCAATCCACTCCTTCGGCTTTTTCAATCTTCAGTCGTCCGTTTGGCCACGGAACACAAAGGCTTGCTGCTTGCTTGTCCGATCCGGTCAGCCAGGTTCGGACGTCTTCGGGCCGCAACAGGACACCCATGCGGTGGTGGATCGGCCGCATATCATCGTTCGGTTCGCAGGTCACAGCAGCGAACTGATCAACATGCTGACCACCGGGCGCAATCCATCTGTCCGTAATCGCGGCAAACAACAAAGGGGTTCCGTCGGCCGATTCAATCCGCCACGCGGTTTTGCGGCGCTTTTCGCCAGTCCACTCGTACCAGCCATCAACCGGAACAACCGCGCGACCGACACCTTCGAAAGCAGATTTGTCAAAAACCGTTTCCGACCGCGCATTGATGATCGTTTCCATGACCGGTCGCCCCCGGGCATTGACGCGCCCTACGGGGATCATGCCCCACCGCATGGGCCCGACGCCTTCAGCAGTCAGAACGATCACTTCCTGACCGGGCTGTATGTTCTGGCGCGGCTGTTCATCCGGCCAAGCAGTTTCTCGACCTAGGAATTCGGAAATCTGGGAAAACGGCCGCGTCAGAAAGAACCGCCCGGGCACGGTTTACTGCCGCTGTTTTGCGGCGGCGATCAGATCAAGGACAGCTGGTCCCAATTCATCCACGATCAACACAACGCCGCGCGCATTGGGGTGGATCCCGTCAGGTTGCATGTAGGTCTGCACGGCTCCGGGGTCGCCACCCGCCTGCAACCCGGAAAAAAAGCTGGGGGAATAAAGTGTGCCGAACTGGGTGGCCAAATCCGGATACATCGCATCAAACGCCTGTTTGTAGTCCGCGCCATAATTGCCCGGAGCCTGCATGCCGATCAGCAGAACCGGAACCTTGGCCGTTTGCGCCTCGGTCAGAATTTTTTCCAGATTCGACTTCGAGACCGCCGGGTCGATCCCACGAAGAACGTCGTTTCCGCCCAGCGCCACGATCATCCCGTCCACCTCTGGTGTCAGGGTCCAGCCCACACGCGCCGCACCACCGGCCGTTGTGTCCCCGGAAACACCGGCGTTGATTATCTTCACCTCGACGCCTTGCGCATCCAGCCACCGGTTCAGTTGAGGGACGAACCCATCCTTCTCAACAAGGCCGTAGCCTTGAGTCAGCGAGTCTCCGAGAGCGGCCAGGACCACCGGCTCGGCTGTGGCAGCAATGCCGCAGAGCGACAACAGCCCCGCCGCCAGAGCCTTGCGCAAATTCCTGACCGCTCCATATCCCAAATGACTGCCCCTTTCGGAAAGACTTATGACTGAACCCGTTCTGACACTCCAAAATGCCGCTTTGTCGCTGGATGGCAATGCCGGACCCGTTGAAATCTTGCGGGACATCAATCTGACCGTCAAAGAGGGAGAGACGCTGGGCCTCGTCGGCCCATCCGGTTCGGGCAAATCCTCGCTGTTGATGCTGATGGGTGGGCTGGAGCAGACGACCGCGGGTCGCATCACCGCACTGGGGCAGGACCTGACCTTGATGAGTGAGGACGCGCTTGCCCGCTTTCGTCGTGATGCGATGGGCGTCGTTTTCCAGAATTTCCATCTGATCCCAACGATGACGGCGCTTGAAAACGTGGCCACCCCGCTGGAACTGGCCGGTCACCGCGATGCCTTCGATCGGGCCGAGGCCGAATTGGCGGCGGTGGGGCTTTCGCATCGGCGTGATCACTACCCGGCGCAACTGTCGGGCGGCGAACAACAGCGGGTCGCGCTGGCCCGCGCTTCGGCCCCGCGGCCTCGGATCCTGTTGGCGGACGAACCGACCGGCAATCTGGATGAGGCGAATGGCGCGGCTATCGTTGATTTGCTGTTCGGCCTGCGTGACCGGCACGGGGCAACGCTGGTTCTGGTCACACACAGCCACTCGCTGGCCCGCAGTTGCGACCGGGTCGTCCGATTGCGCGACGGCCGCATCACCGAAGAGGCCAGCCAAGAGGCAGCGGAATGAGCTTGCGCCTGGCGACGCGCCTGGCCCGACGTGAACTCAGGGGCGGCTTACGCGGCTTTCGGGTTTTTCTGGCCTGTCTGACCCTGGGGGTTGCCGCCATTGCTGCGGTTGGATCGGTGCGGCAAGCAATCATGACTGGCCTTGCACAGGAGGGGGCAGCCTTGCTGGGCGGCGATGCCCAGATCGAGCTGACCTACCGCTTCGCAAACGAAGCAGAAACCGCATGGATGGAGCAGAACGCCGATCGCGTGTCCGAAGTCGTCGATTTCCGCTCGATGGCCGTAACCCGCAGCGACGCACCGCAACGCGGACTTACTCAGGTCAAGGCCATCGATGACGCCTATCCTCTGATCGGCACCGTCCAACTGGACCCCGAAATCTCGCTGTCCGAGGCGTTGGACGGAAATGCCACTCTTCCCGGGGCAGTGATGGACCCGGTTCTGATCGAGCGTCTGGGGCTGGACATCGGCGACAGTCTTGCACTGGGCACCCAGGACTTTGTGCTGTCCGCCGCCCTGATATCCGAACCCGACGCGGCCGGAGATGGGTTCACCTTGGGCCCGCGCACATTGGTTCGCACAGCCGATCTGAAAGACTCGGGCCTATTGCAGCCCGGCACGCTGTTTTCGACTAAATACCGTATGGACCTGCCGGTCGGAGCCGACCTCACAGAAGTCTCGGAACAGGCAGAGAGCGTTCTGCAGGGTTCGGGGCTGCGCTGGACCGATGCGCGCAACGGCGCACCCGGAATTGCCGAATTCGTTTCGCGCCTCGGCGCGTTCCTGGTGCTGGTGGGTCTCTCCGGTCTGGCTGTGGGCGGCATCGGCGTGTCCGCGGCCGTACGCGCCTATCTCGCCCGAAAGACCGAAACCATCGCCACATTGCGCACCCTCGGCGCTGACCGCGCCACGATCTTTCAGACCTATCTGATCCAGATCGGCGTTCTTTCGGTTGTCGGGATCGCCGCTGGTGTAGCCCTTGGCGGGCTGGCCCCGATTCTCCTGGCACCCCTGATTGAAAGCCGGCTTCCCGTACCGGCCGTTTTCTCTGTCTATCCGCAACCGCTGTTCGAGGCGGCATTGTATGGCCTGCTGACCGCCTTGCTTTTCACCCTGTGGCCCCTTGCCCGGGCGGAGGACGTCCGGGCAGCGACCCTGTTCCGCGATGCGCTGAGCAGTGCCCGCAGGTTGCCCCGCGCCGCTTACCTGTTGGCGACGGGCCTTGCCCTGGCGACACTGATCGCCACCGCCGCTTGGTTCAGCGGATCCCCCTGGCTGACCCTCTGGACCGGAGGTGGATTTGTCGGCGCATTGGTGCTGTTGGCGCTGTCGGCCCAAGGCATCCGCTATGTGGCAAAAAGGGCCGCCACACGCGCCCGTGGCCGCCCGGCGTTGCGTTGGGCACTTGCCGCAATTTCCGACCCCCGTGAAGGTGCCGCATCGGTGGTCCTGTCTCTGGGATTGGGCCTGTCGGTTCTGGCTGCGGTCGGACAGATCGACGGCACTCTGCGCAATGCGATATCCGGGAACCTGCCGGACGTGGCGCCGTCGTACTTTTTCGTGGACATTCAAAAAGACCAGATGCCCGGCTTCAGCAGCCGGCTTGAAAACGACCCCGGTGTCACACGTGTAGAAAGCGCACCAATGCTGCGCGGAATCATCTCGCAGATCAACGGCCAGCCAGCACATCAGGTTGCGGGCGATCATTGGGTTCTGGAAGGCGATCGCGGCGTGACCTATTCGGACAACGCGCCACAAAACGCCCGCATCACCGCCGGGGAATGGTGGCCAGAGGACTATTCAGGCCCGCCTCAGATCAGCTTCGCCGCGGAAGAGGCCGAGGAAATGGGTCTCAAGCTTGGTGACGAACTGACTGTGAACATTCTCGGGCGTGATATCACCGCGACCATAACATCGCTGCGCGAGGTGGATTTCTCGAACGCGGGCATGGGATTCATCATGTCGATGAATCCGTCCGCACTGGCCGGCGCGCCTCATAGCTTCATTGCAACGGTTTATGCCGAGGAAGAGGCCGAGGCAGCCATCCTTCAAGACCTTGCGACCCAGTTCCCCAACATCACCGCGATCCGGGTTCGGGACGCGATCGACCGTGTCTCGGGCCTGCTTGCCGGTTTGGCCTCGGCCACCTCCTACGGCGCCGGTGTCTCTTTGCTGACCGGTTTTCTGGTCCTGATCGGCGCAGCGGCCGCGGGAGAGCCCGCACGTCGCTACGAGGCCGCAATCCTCAAGACGATCGGCGCAGATCGCCGACGGATACTTCTCAGTTTTGGCTTGCGCTCGGCGCTTCTGGGTGCGGCTGCGGGCTGCGTGGCGCTGCTGGCCGGCATCCTTGGCGGCTGGGCGGTGGCGACATTCATTTTCGATACCAGCTTTGCGGTGATATGGCCTTCGGCATTGGGTATCGTCGCTGCCGGGCTGGCCGTCACGCTGCTGGCAGGGCTGTTCTTCGCCCTCCGCCCCCTATCCGTCAGCCCAGCCCGCGTCCTGCGGGCCAGCGATTGAATTCAACGCACGCAGGTAACGGGTTGCAGAATTTTCAGCAGCGGATCGTTGTCACAAACCAAAGCATCCAACGATATTTCATCCAGCGACGCAAAGAAGACCTCGGCCGCGTCCTGCAGCGCCAGACGCAGGCGGCAGGCATCGGTCAACGGACAGGTGTTGTCGGCATCCGCAAAACACTCGGCGATCGGCAAACTGCCCTCGACATGGCGAAAGACGGATCCGATCCGGATCTGGTCCGCCGGCCGCCCCAGTGTCATTCCACCGTTGCGACCGCGCTGCGTGCTCAGATACCCTAGCTGACCCAGCTGGTTGATGACTTGCGCCAGATGGTTTTCCGAGATGTTGCAGACATCCGCAATCTCGGATTTCGTCACGAGCCGATCCGGATGTGCAGCGCAATACATCAACAGCCGCACGGCGATATTTGTTCGTTTGGTGATCCGCATCAGATCCTCCCCCCGAATTTCAAGATGCAGCCTTATTGCACAGACCGCAAAAAAACGGTTTGACATACATCAATCGTCAAGAAGGACAGCACGCGACATGGCAGAGCCCTATTTCTTTGGCTATGGCAGCCTCGTAAACCTTGCCACGCATGACTTTCCCGACCCGCGCCCGGCGCGACTCAAGGGCTGGCGCCGGGCGTGGCGGCATACCGATCTGCGTCCGGTCGCCTTCTTGACCGCAGTGCCGGATCCCGACTGCGAGATCGACGGCATGATCGCACATGTCCCCAAAAACGACTGGGCGGCACTGGATGAACGGGAGTGGGCCTATGATCGGATCCCCGCCACCCACGCCATAACTCATTCTCTGAAGACAGAGGTCGAGATTGCGGTCTATGCGGTTCCGGAACAGCACCGCAAGGACCCGACGCACAGCCACCCCGTTTTGCTCAGCTATGTGGACGTTGTGGTGCAGGGGTATTTGCGCGCATTCGGCTTGCCGGGTGTCGAGCGTTTCTTCGCCACGACCGACGGGTGGGACGCGCCGATCCTGAATGACCGGAACGCGCCGCGTTATCCGCGCCACCAACAGCTTCACCCCGACGAAACAGCCTTGGTCGATGAGCACCTGTCCCGGGTTTCGGCCCGGATCGTTCAAACCGCGTGACGAAGGCGGGCGCCTGCAGCACCCGCCTCTGGTTCTTGTTCAGATCAAAGGCGACACCGCCCCGCGGTGTCTTATTTTCGCGCCCGCACGACCTGCAGCAACGGCAGAAAGGTCGCCATCTCGGGGCCACGCTCCATCCCGGTCAGCGCCTTGCGCAACGGCATGAACAGGCCCTTGCCCTTGCGGCCGGTCGCCTCTTTCACGACCGCCGTCCACTTGCCCCAGGTCTCGCCGTCAAACGGCCCCTCGGGCAGCAGTTCCATCGCCTGCGCGACGAATTCGCGGTCTTCGTCGTCGATCAGCGGCTCGGCCCCATCGCGGCACAGTTCCCACCAGCCCTTCAGGTCGTTCAGCGTGGTGATGTTCTCGCGCGCCATCATCCAGAACGGCTCGGCCAGTTCATCGGGTACACCGGCCGCGGCCACCGCGTCGGAAACCTTCTCGAGCGGCAGCGTCTGCAGATATCGGGCCGTCAGCGGAAACAGGTCCTGAACGTCGAACTTGGTCGGCGCCGAGCCGAACCGGGTCACGTCGAAACCTTCGATCAACTCGGCCATGTCACTGCGCAGCTCCACCGGATCCGAAGACCCCAACCGCGCCATCAGGCTCAACAGCGCCATCGGCTGCACGCCCTGCTCGCGCAGATCGCGCAGCGCCAGCGTTCCAAGGCGCTTGGACAGCGCCTCACCCTGCGGGCCGGTCAGCAACGAGTGATGGGCAAAACGCGGGACGGTTCCGCCCAGCGCCTTGATGATCTGAATCTGGGTCGCTGTGTTGGTCACGTGGTCGGCGCCGCGCACCACGTCGGTCACGCCCATCTCGGTGTCGTCCACCACCGAGGCCAGCGTGTACAGCACCTGCCCGTCGCCGCGGATCAGCACCGGATCCGACACCGAGGCCGCATCGATCGACACGTCACCCAGAATGCCGTCCGTCCACTCGATGCGCTCATGATCCAGCTTGAACCGCCACACGCCGTTGCCGCGTTCAGACCGCAGCGCCTCTTTCTCAGCCTCCGACAGGTTCAGGGCGGCGCGGTCATAGACCGGCGGCTTGCCCATGTTCAGCTGCTTCTTGCGCTTGAGGTCCAGCTCGGTCGGGGTCTCAAAGGCTTCGTAGAACCGGCCGATCTCGCGCAGCTTGTCGGCTGCTTCCGCATAGCGGTCCAGCCGGTCCGACTGCCGTTCGACCCGATCCCAGTGCAGACCCAGCCACTCGAGATCCTGCTTGATCGCATCAACATATTCTTCCTTCGACCGCTCGGGGTCGGTGTCGTCGATACGCAGGATGAACGTGCCGCCGGCCTTGCGGGCGATCAGATAGTTCATCAGCGCGGTGCGCAGGTTGCCCACATGAATATAACCGGTGGGCGAAGGGGCAAAACGGGTGGTTGTCATGGATGTCTCCTGTTGGCGCGGCTCATGTCACATGAGCGCGTTTTTGTCCAGAAGGCGGTGCGAATGCTTGCCGTTTACTCGGACTTGATGGGCCAACGTGATGACAGGTCATCCAACCCTGCGCGGATCAATTCGGCCAGCACGTCCTCGTCAATGTCCGACAGCTTGTTCACGTACAGACATGATTTGCCGGTCTTGTGCTTGCCCAGGCGCGCCAGAATACTGCCGAAATCGGAGTAGCCCGGCATGATATAGATCGAAAACGCGGCCTTGCGTGGGGAAAACCCGGTGGCCAGAAACGTGCCTTCCCGCCCGGACTTGTAGCGGTAGTCATACCGCCCGTATCCAACGATGGATGGCCCCCACATGACCGGCCGAAACCCGGTGACGGTTTCAAACAGGGTGTTCAGCCTCTGCGCCTCCGCGGCGCGCGCGGCCGGCAGGATCGCTGCCAAGAATTCCTGGACGCTTTGATCGGTCGGAACGGTTTTGTTTTCTGAGCGGGACATGAACAAGATTTAACATGCGTTCGGCCAGCGCGCAGCCCATATGGTAGAGTGGAAAGTGGCAATTATCCGAAAGCGTTCTAATTCGTCGCACGTAATCTGACAGGGAGACTTTGAAATGACCATGAAACTGACCCGCCGGGCCGCTTTGGGCACCGCTGCTGCGCTACCTTTTGCATCTATCGCGACACAGTCACTGGCTGCCGGGGCCGAAACCAAGGCCAACTCGACCGTCGCCCGCAGCTTTCAACTGGGCAATTTCACGGTCACGACCCTGTTGGATGGCAGCTTGCCGCGAGACGGCGCCCAAGAGATTTTCGGCGGTGGCGCGTCAGACGAGGAGTTTGCCAAGGTATCGGCCGACAATTTCATCTCGCCCGACATTGCCCAGTTCTTCTTCACGCCAACGCTCGTCAATACCGGATCCGAACTGATCCTGTTTGACACGGGATTGGGCCAAGGCGGTATCCAGAAGGCTCTGGCCGATGCGGGCGTTGGCCCCGAGGCGATCAACGTTGTGGTCCTGACCCACATGCACCCCGACCACATTGGCGGCATGACGACCAACGATGCCGCGACCTTTCCGAACGCACGCTATGTGACCGCCGCGGCCGAGTATGATTTCTGGTCAGCACAGGAGGCCGGCAACCGCGTCGGCGATCTTGTGGCAGCCAAGGTCACTCCGATGGCCGAAAAGATGTCGTTCATCGAAGACGGTGGCGAGGTCGCATCCGGCGTGACCGCCATGGCGGCCTTCGGGCATACGCCTGGCCATATGGTCTATCATCTCGAAAGCATCGGTCAGCGGCTGATCCTGACCGCCGATCTTGCCAATCACTATGTATGGTCCTTCGCGCATCCGGAATGGGAAGTCCGGTTTGACATGGACAAGGCAGCGGCCACCGCATCGCGTCGGAACGTGTTGGGTATGCTGGCCGCGGACAAGGTCCCGATGATCGGGTACCACATGCCTTTCCCGGCCGCCGGCTATGTCGAGCCGCGCGGCGGAGGCTTCCGATTTGTGCCTGTCAGCTATCAGATGATGGGCTGATCAATACCCCGGGTCCGGCCGTACTTTCGTACCGTCCGAAAACCGCGACAGTCGAAAGGCGGCCGGGTCCACACAAGGCGCTGTGTTCATCACCAGATCGGCCACCAGGCGGCCAGCACCGGGGCCTATACCAAATCCATGTCCCGAAAATCCGGTTGCGATCACCAGTCCCGGGATTTCCTGCACGTTTGAGATGACCGGGATTGCATCCGGGGTCACATCGATCATCCCTGCCCAGCTCTGCACGATTTCGGCACCAACCAGTGCCGGAAGCGCCTGACGGGCCTTGGCCCATGACTTGCGGAGCGCCTTCTGCGACGGCTCCGGGTCCAGTATCCGACAGAGTTCGAACGGGGTTACGTCGGTGGGCGCCCATGACCGGCGCTGACGCGCCTCAATGGTCCAGCGGTGCGACAGGCGGAATCTGAGCGATTTCCATTCCTGCGCGAATGCCGGCAGGAATTTCGCAGCCAACCGAAAACTGTCAGGAACGATATCCACCGTGTTTTCATGGCCCGAGGCGATCGTGTACCCGCCGTCGGCGCGTTTGCGGATGGCAAAATCATCCGACCAAAGAGCTGTTTCCGGGCCTGGTTCCACAGGCGAGGTCCGCAGAACCGTGTTCAGCACCTTCAGCTGTGGCAGGGCGATTCCTTCGTTACCGGCAAACAACCGCGACCAAGCCCCCCCGGCCAGAACCACTTGATCGCAAGCGACCCGCCCCCGTTCCGTGTAAACCCCGGCAACACGACCAGCTTGCAGGTCGAGGCAGCGTACCGCGCAATTCGTCATGATGACCGCGCCTTGGTCACGCGCCGCCTCGGCCAACGCCGGAGCAACCCATTGCGGCTCGGCCCGCCCGTCCTGCGGCGTGAAAAGCGCGGCCTTCAGCTTGGTCTTGAGGCCGGGCATGTGCTGTTCCAACTCGGGTCCGGAAACCATGCGCGCGCCGGTCTGGTAGCCTTCGAGGTTTCGCAACCAGCGTTCCATATCAGCTGCGGACCGGTCGGTCCGCGCACCGAACAGAATGCCGGATTGCACATAGCCGGTTTTGCGCCCGATCCGCTCATCAAGCGATTGCCAGATCCTGAGCGATTCGGTCATCAACGGTATTTCGCGCGGGTCGCGCAGCCCCAGGCGAACCCAGCCCCAATTCCGTGAACTCTGTTCAGCGCCGATCTGGCCCTTTTCACACAAGAGGACGGAATTGCCACGTTCCGCCAGTTCCAGCGCGGTTGAGACACCGATAATCCCTCCGCCGACGATCACGACGTCAACGGATTTGGGCAGGCAAAGATCGGATTCTACAGGGTTGGGCTTGGGGCCGGGCATCAACGGATCTTGTTAGTCAGACACGAGCTTCATCGAGCCTTGGCAAACGTCATCCGGCAATCCTGAATAACGGAAAAAGCATCACTTTGTTCGGCTGTGTGGCGTCGATGCAAACGCCACAATGCAATTAGACCGGCACCCGGTTCAGGCCGCGCCCGAGAACTCGGCCCATTTCTGACGCAACAAAGCTGCGACACCCGAGTTTTGGGTCTCTGTCTCGGTCTCTTCGGGTTGAAGCTCGGGCAATTCCAGGTGTTTGGCTGAAAACTCCTCGGACGGCTCCTCGCTCTCTGCATCAGCCTCGGCCAACACACCGGCGATTGCCGCTTCCAGACGCGCCTCATCCAATTCGCGCGCCGGTGTCTCCATTGTCTTGTACCTCAACGGCGCATGCAGCGGTTTGTCATATCCATCAACCATCGGACCACCTAAACCTTATAACCGGCACCCCACCATGGATGCGTCACCAGAAAACTTGGTCTTCAACTGCGCTTCGGCCGACAGATCAATGCCCGGCCCCCGCGCGCCGATCTTTCAAAATATGTGGCAAGATCGGCCCTAAACTATGGCAAAAAAATGTCCAAAAAACAAGGATGCGGCCAAGCGCTGTCAGCAATTCCGCCCCACCTGCGGAACAGTTAGCATGAGACCCCCCTCATTGCCGCCCATTTGTAAACAAACACCCGGACCCGGGCACGGGGCGCTCAGCCGCAGTTTCCGTCAGCTCGGATCGCGCCAACGATTCACGATCGGATAGCGCCGGTCCAACCAGAAGGCCCGAGGTGTCAGGCGCGTGCCCGGCGCGGACTGAAAGCGTTTGTATTCGCTGATATAGATCAGGTGCTCGACCCGGCGGGCATCAGCCTCGTCGTACCCGGCTGCAACACAATCCGCGATCGAGCCATCCTGATCAACCAGGATGTCGAGAATGCCGTCCAGGACCGGGTAATCGGGAAGGCTGTCGCTGTCCTTCTGATCCTCGCGCAGCTCGGCACTGGGTGGTTTGTCGATGACCGAGGGGCGAATGACCTCGCCGGCCGGTCCTTTCATCCAGTCGCGGTGATTGACATTGCGCCAGCGGCAGGTTTCGAACACCCGGGTCTTGTACAGATCCTTGATCGGGTTGTAGCCGCCATTCATGTCGCCATAGATCGTGGCATACCCGACCGCCACTTCGGATTTGTTGCCGGTGGTCAGCAGCATCTCGCCAAACTTGTTGGACATCGCCATCAACAGCAGACCGCGCAGACGGGACTGGATGTTCTCCTCGGTAATGTCGGCCTGAAGACCATCAAACAGCGGCGCCAGGGTCTCGGTGACGGCGGCGCGGGACTGGCTGATCGGAACATAGTCGTATCGCACACCCAGCGCCTTGGCGACGGCTTCGGCATCCTCCAGCGACTCGGCGCTGGTGTATTCCGACGGCAGCATCACGCAACGCACATTTTCGGCCCCGAGAGCGTCAACCGCGATGGCCGCAACAAGCGCGGAATCGACCCCTCCGGACAGTCCCAGCAGTGCTTTGGAAAATCCGGTCTTGCCCATATAGTCGCGCAACGCCTGCACCATGGCGCGATAGTCCTGCTCCCACGCGTCAGGCTGCTCGGCGATTTCGGCGGGGACGATGGCCCATCCTTCATCACCGCGCCGCAGATCGATCTGCATCACCGCCTCGTCGAAGACCGGCATTCGAAAGGCCAGTTCGCCGCCGGGATTCAGGCCAAATGTCCCGCCATCGAAAACCTGATCATCCTGCCCGCCCACCATGTTGAGGTAGATCACCGGCAGCCCGGTTTCGACCACACGGGCCACCATCTGGTTCAGGCGCACATCGTGCTTGTCGCGGAAATAGGGTGATCCGTTGGGGATCAGAAGAAACTCGGCGCCCGTCTCCTGCAACGTCTCGGCAACATCCTCGTGCCAACCATCCTCGCAGATCGGACTGCCGATGCGAGTGTTGCCCACCGCATAGGGGCCACCCAACGGCCCGGCGTCGAACAACCGAACCTCGTCGAACACAGTTTCGTTGGGCAAATGGTGTTTCAACACCTTGCTGACGATCCGCCCCCGGCTGAGGATCAGATAGGCGTTGTAGAGGTTGCCACCCTCGACCCAAGGCCCACCGATGGCCATCGCCGGACCATCCGCGCAGGATTCCGCCAACTGCTGCACAGCCGCCATGGCAGCCTTGTGAAACGACGGCTTCAGAACCAGGTCCTGAGTGTTGTAGCCAGTGATGAACATCTCGGGCAGAGCGACCAGATCGGCCCCCGCAGCGCGGCCCTGCTCCCATGCGGAACGGGCTTTTTTGGCGTTGCCTGCAATGTCACCCACCGTCGGGTTCAGCTGCGCCAGCGTGATGCGGAAATGGTCGGCCATCTTTGCCCTCTTGCCCTCGTCACCTGAAAAGGCATTTAGCAGATCAGGCCGCAAGTGAAAGGCCAATGCAGCAAAACCCGTTGCCCGACCTTCATCAGTGTCATAGTTTTGCACGAACCAATGCACCACGGGACAATCGGGCAGGCAGGGACTACCATGAACGCTTTTCGTACAACGATTGCCGTTGCCGCAATGGGCATCGCCGCACAGAGCGCGTCCGCGCAGCAGGGCCAGATCATCACCGCAGATGACGATGTGGGCGGGGTCTACGAAGGCACCTTTGAAAACGGGCTGCGTCACGGAACCGGCACCTATCGCCTACCCGACGGCTTTGAATACACCGGTGAGTGGGTCGAAGGAGAAATTCAGGGCAAAGGCGTGGCACGTTACGCCAATGGATCGGTCTACGAGGGCGATTTCGTCAAAGGTCGCCCGCACGGCAAAGGCAAGATCACCTTTGCCGACGGCGGCACCTACGAGGGCGACTGGACCGACGGCGCGATAAACGGAACCGGCCTCGCGCAATACGCAAACGGAATGCGTTACGAAGGTGGCTTCAAGAACGCCCAGCATGACGGCAAGGGCGTCATGACCGACCCCGGCGGCTATGTCTATGATGGCGACTGGGTGGACGGCGTTCGCCAGGGCAAAGCCAAGATCACCTATGCGGACGGCGCGGTATACGAAGGCGATATCGTTGCCGGCCAGCGTCAGGGCAACGGATCGCTGACCTTGCCCGACGGCATGATCTATTCCGGCGAATGGACCGAGGACCGGATCACCGGAACCGGCGTACTGAAACAGGCCAACGGTGATGTTTACGAAGGCGCCCTGGTGGACGGGCGCCGGCAGGGCAAGGGAAAGGCGACCTACGCGAACGGCGATACCTACGAAGGCGATTTCGTCGACGACCGCCGACACGGCAAGGGTACGTTCACTGGCACCGACGGCTATGTCTACACCGGAGACTGGAAAAACGGTCAGATCGAAGGGTTGGGCGAACTGACCTATCCCGACGGCTCGGTCTATGTCGGTGACTTCAAGGCGGACCTCGCCGATGGCAAAGGCCGGATCACCTATCCCGACGGGTCGTCCTATGACGGCGACTGGGTTGCAGGGGTGATCGAGGGTCAGGGCACCGCGACCTACACGAACGGCACGATCTACAAAGGACAGTTCAAGAATGCCCGAACGCACGGCACCGGCGTTCTGACCCGTGCCGACGGGTCTCGCTACGATGGCGAATGGGTAGACGGCGTGCGTCAAGGCAAGGGCACCGCCACCTACGCGGATGGAACGGTCTACACAGGTGACTTCCAGAACGGTCAGCGCCATGGCGAGGGCGAGGTCGTGATGGCGAATGGCTTCAAGTATTCCGGCCAGTGGACCGACGGCAAAATCACCGGCTCAGGTGTCGCGACATATGCAAATGGCGATGTCTATGAAGGCAACTTCGTGAACGGCAAACGCCAGGGCTCTGGAACAATGCGCTATGCAAATGGCGAAGAGGAAAGCGGCACCTGGGAAAACGGCGCCCTGTCGGAAGCAGGCGCGGCGCAACCATCGGGCAACGAGCCGCAGGCACCGGAGGCCGAACTGGACCCGGAAGTCACCCCATCGGACGGATAGCCCGCTACCAGGGAACCGGTTGGCCGGCCCAGTCGAAAAACTGGCCGGTCTGATCAGCCGTCAGACCATCCACAACCCGCAGAAGGTTTTGGGCGGCGTCACTCTGCTCCACCGCGGGATGGCGGCCCAGGTATTTCTGCGTGAACGGGGTCTTGACCGTTCCGGGGTGCAGGGCGACGCAGATCGCATCCTTGTGGGTTCGGGCCAGTTCAATTGCGGCCGTGTGCACGATCTGGTTCACCGCCGCCTTGGCCGCGCGATAGCTGACCCAGCCACCCAGGCGATTGTCGCCGATCGAGCCCACCCGTGCCGACAGTACCGCAAACACCGCCCGACCATTGCGCGGCAACAGGCGATGCGCGTGTTTCAGAACCAGCGCCGGCCCCACTGCGTTCAAGGCGAACTGATCCATCATGGCCTTGGCCGAAACCGCCCGAATGGTCTTTTCCGGTTCCGCCCCGTCGATCTCGAGCGCGCCGGATGCGACCAGAACAAGGTCGAACGGCCCCTCGATCCGGCCTAGAATCTCGTCGGCCAGTTCCGGCTGCATCAAATCCAGCCCATTTTCCGACCGCGACAGACCGACCACATGAACCGACCGCGACAGAAGCGCATTGCAGACGGCCCGGCCGATCCCCCCGCTTGCACCTATGACCAATGCGTTTCTCATCGCCCTCCAGCTAGCGGAGTTGCTCACGCAATCAATCCCCGTTTCCGATCCTTTCGCGAAATCGGACAGCCGCGCATTTTCCGTCTTTTCATTCCCGGTTCGGGGTGTATAACCTCGAACCCATGATCAACCGCGCAGATATCCCATTTGCTTTCGCCGCGTCCGCCGGCGCTGCCCTGCGTGGCCTACTGATCCTAATCCGCCTCTGAGCGTGCCATCCGGCGCGCCCGCTCAGAGGAGGACGCCTGCGCGCCAATGGCTTTAGGACAGACAAGAAAGTGACTCCCATGACCAACGTGACCGACCAAGACCGCGTCTTGATCTTTGACACCACTTTGCGCGACGGCGAGCAAAGCCCCGGCGCCACCATGACCCATGACGAAAAGCTGGAAATCGCCGAGCTTCTGGATGACATGGGCGTCGACATCATCGAGGCCGGCTTTCCGATCGCCTCTGAGGGTGATTTCAAGGCCGTTTCGGAAATCGCGCAGCGGTCCAAGAACGCCCGCATCTGCGGCCTGGCGCGCGCCAATTTCGCCGATATCGACCGCTGCTGGGAGGCGGTGAAACACGCCGAAAAGAACCGGATCCACACCTTCATCGGCACCTCGCCGCTGCACCGCGCCATTCCGAACCTGACGCAGGACGAGATGGCCGAAAAGATCCACGAGACCGTCAGCCACGCCCGCAATCTGTGCGAAGATGTGCAATGGTCGCCGATGGATGCGACCCGGACCGAATGGGACTATCTGTGCCGCGTGATCGAGATTGCCATCAAGGCCGGCGCGACCACGATCAACATTCCCGACACGGTGGGCTATACTGCCCCGATTGAAAGCGCGGACCTGATCAAACGCCTGATCGAAACCGTTCCGGGCGCGGACGAAGTGGTTTTCGCCACCCATTGCCACAACGACCTTGGAATGGCGACCGCCAACTCTCTGGCCGCCGTTGCAGGCGGGGCCCGGCAGATCGAATGTACGATCAACGGACTGGGCGAACGCGCGGGCAATACCGCGCTGGAAGAGGTTGTGATGGCCCTGCGCACCCGCAACGACATAATGCCGTGGAAGACGGGCATCGACACGACCAAGATCATGCACATCTCGCGTCGGGTGGCGACGGTTTCGGGCTTTCCGGTGCAGTTCAACAAGGCGATCGTCGGCAAGAACGCCTTTGCGCATGAAAGCGGCATCCATCAGGATGGCATGCTGAAGAACCGCGAGAATTTCGAGATCATGCGCCCCGAGGATATCGGCCTTTCAGGCACGTCGCTTCCGTTGGGCAAGCATTCCGGCCGGGCCGCGCTGCGCGACAAACTGGAGACACTCGGCTATGAGATCGGGGACAACCAGCTCAAGGACATCTTCGTGCGGTTCAAGGATCTGGCCGACCGCAAGAAAGAGGTGTTCGACGACGACCTGATCGCGCTGATGAGTGCAGATGACGAGGCCAACGACCACCTGCAGCTGGTCTCGATGAAAGTCACCTGCGGCACCGGCGGTCAGGCCGAAGCGACGGTCGAACTGGAGGTCGACGGCAAGGATATCATCGCCACCGAGCACGGCGACGGACCGGTCGACGCGACCTTCAAGGCGATCCGGGCCATCTACCCGAACAAGGCGCATCTGCAGCTCTACCAGGTGCATGCCGTCACCGAGGGCACCGACGCACAGGCCACTGTTTCCGTACGCCTGGAGGAAGACGGCATGATCGCCACGGGCCAATCCGCGAACACGGATACCGTGGTGGCGTCGGCCAAGGCCTATATCAGCGCGCTGAACCGTCTGATCATGCGCCGCGAAAAGGCCGGCCCGGGCGCGGATGCGCGCGAGATCAGCTACAAGGATCTGACCTGATCAGACATGGCAGGCAGGGCTCCCGCGCCCGCGGCAGCCCGGCTTCGCCGCGCAGCCTGACGGACTTGGGCCCGGCACCGCGCCAAGGCGCGGTGCCGGGCCCAACACGTTTGGCGGCATCTTTGATGCTGTCAGACGGGGCGGGAGGCCTTCGCGCCCCCGAAGCGCCGTCAGATCTTTGCGAACAGGTCGGAAAGACGCGCCGCTTCGTCTTCGATCCCGAAGGGCGCGTTGACCACGAACATGCCCGAACCGATCATCCGGTGACCCTCACGCGCGGGCGGAAACCGAACTTCGTGCACGAACGTCTTGGGAAGATCCAAGCCTTTCAGTGCCGACACCATAGGAACGTGGCGATCGTCCGTCAGTATCGGGTACCACAGGGTAATGAGACCCACGTTCCACTTGCGGTGATACTTGGCGATCAGCCCCGGCAGGCGGCCATAGTCCGCCTTTACCTCGTAGCTAGGGTCAATCAGCATCATCCCGCGCCGAGGCGTGGGCGGCAGAACCGACTGAGCCAGCTCGAACCCGTCCTGTCTGTAGGTCTTGGCACCGCGCCCGGTCAGCGCATTTTTCAACGCTGCGTATTCCTGCGGATGAAGCTCGGCGAAATGCAGACTGTCCTGCGGACGCAGCAGGCTTGCCGCAATCATCGGCGAGCCCGGGTAGGCCGTTTCGCCAAACTGCGCCTGGACCGCGTGCAACGCGCGTGCCAGCGGGTGATCGTCGGCAAACCACCCGTTGCTCAGCGCGCGCCCGATCCCTGCCGCCGCCTCTCCGGTCTGCACGGCCTCGGCCGCATCGAGGTGGTACAGACCACGCCCCGAATGGGTCTCTAGATAGCTGATCGGCTTGTCCTTGCGGGTCATGTAGTCCAGCATCCATGCCAACAAAGCGTGCTTTTGCACGTCCGCCAGATTTCCCGCGTGGTAAATGTGTTGATATGAGAGCATGTTGCCTTCTAAAGTCCCTGTCAAAGAGGCGGAAAGGTGCTGATTTACGCGGAATCAGGCCTTTAACCGGGCGTCATGGCACCCTATAAGTCATCCGTCCCGGAACCGTCGAGTCGCGGGCAGTAGAAAACATCTGACAGACAGGATCAGGGGAATATGGGGATCTTTGACAGTTTGGGCGGCCTGTTCACAGCGGATATGGCCATCGACCTCGGGACGGCCAACACGCTGGTCTACGTCAAGGGGCGTGGCGTGATCCTGTCGGAACCCTCGGTTGTTGCCTACCATGTCAAGGATGGGGTCAAGAAGGTTCTGGCCGTGGGCGAGGACGCCAAGCTGATGCTGGGCCGCACCCCCGGCTCGATCGAGGCCATCCGCCCCATGCGCGAAGGGGTGATCGCCGATTTCGACACCGCGGAGGAGATGATCAAGCACTTCATCCGCAAGGTGCACAAGCGTTCGACCTTCTCGAAGCCCAAGATCATCGTCTGCGTTCCCCATGGTGCAACGCCGGTTGAAAAGCGCGCAATCCGTCAATCGGTTCTGTCAGCAGGCGCGCGGCGCGCGGGTCTGATCGCCGAGCCGATTGCCGCCGCCATCGGAGCCGGGATGCCGATCACCGATCCCACCGGCAACATGGTCGTGGATATCGGCGGCGGAACCACCGAAGTGGCTGTCCTGTCGCTGGGAGACATCGTCTATGCTCGCTCAGTCCGCGTGGGGGGCGACCGCATGGACGAGGCGATCATCTCGTACCTGCGTCGTCAGCAGAACCTGCTGGTGGGCGAATCCACCGCCGAGCGGATCAAGACCACCATCGGCACCGCCCGGATGCCCGATGACGGGCGCGGGCAGTCGATGCACATCCGCGGGCGCGACCTTCTGAACGGTGTTCCCAAAGAAATCGAGATCAGCCAGGCCCAGGTGGCCGAGGCGCTGTCGGAACCCGTCCAGCAGATCTGCGAGGCGGTGATGACCGCGCTGGAAACCACCCCGCCGGATCTGGCCGCGGACATCGTGGACCGGGGCGTGATGCTGACCGGTGGCGGCGCGCTGCTGGGTGATCTGGACCTGGCCCTGCGCGAACAGACCGGATTGGCCGTGTCGATTGCCGACGAAAGCCTGAATTGTGTGGCTTTGGGCACCGGCAAGGCACTGGAATACGAAAAACAGCTGCGCCACGCGATTGACTACGAAAGCTAAGGCGCGCACCCTCTGATCTGAGGATTCAAGATCGGGCACGAGCAGCACGGGAAGGAGTCCTGTGGCAAAAGACCGAGCACAGCGCGACGACTACACCACCCCCTTGCGCCGCTTGTTCATGGGGATCCTTGTTCTGTGTCTGCTGGGCATATTCCTGATTTGGCGCATCGACAGCCCGCGGGTCGAAAGGTTCCGGGCCCAAGTGGTGGATGCCGTTGTGCCCTCGATGGAATGGGCGATGGTTCCGGTCACGGCCGCGATTAACCTCGTACGGGATTTCCAAAGCTACCAAAGGCTGAGCGAGCAGAACCAGGAACTGCGCAGTGAACTGCGCCGCATGCGCGCCTGGAAAGAGGCGGCCCTGCAGCTGGAGCAGGAAAACGCGCGGCTTCTGGACCTGAACAACGTTCGACTGGATCCGCGTCTGACTTATATTACCGGGGTCGTCATGGCCGACAGCGGCTCGCCATTTCGGCAATCTGTCTTGCTGAACGTCGGCGAGCGTGACGGGATCGTCGACGGCTGGGCCGCAATGGACGGCATCGGGCTGGTGGGCCGGATTTCTGGCGTTGGCCCGGATACCGCGCGGGTCATCCTGTTGACCGACGCCTCGAGCGCGATTCCCGCCACGATCCAGCCCTCGGGCCAGACCGCGCTGATTACCGGTGACAATACCCCTGCCCCAGCCGTCGAGTTTCTTGAAAGCCGTGAACTGGTGCGACCCGGCGACCGTGTGGTGACCTCAGGCGACGGCGGCGTATTTCCTGCGGGCCTTCTGATCGGCCAGATCGCCGCCGATCCAGGGGGGCGTCTGCGCGTCCGACTGTCCGCGGATTTCGAGCGTTTGGAATTCCTGCGCGTCCTGCGCTACCACTCGGCCGCCCCGATCCGAGACCCGGGCGGCATCGTCGGACCTCCGCGCCCCGAGGCTCTTCTCCCGACCGAGGAGGCCGCCGATGGATAGCGCCGCGTCACGTCTATGGCTGATGCGGGGCCTGTACCTGTTCCTCGCTCTGACGGTGATGTTCTTTCACCTGTTGCCTCTGAACACGCAACCGGGTCGTCTGCCCTTTCCTGACTTCCTGATCTGCCTGACCTTTGCATGGGTCCTCAGGCGGCCGGAATATGTACCGACACTCAGCATAGCTGCGGTCATGCTGATGGCCGACCTGTTGCTGCAACGGCCGCCGGGACTGCTGGCGGCATCCGTCGTCATCGGTTCTGCCTATCTGCGATCGGCAGGCCCCGGAATGCGCGACGTCGGATTCGTGGGCGAGTGGACGACGGTGGGCGTCGTCATCGCGGCAATCTTTGCCTTCAACCGGACAGTTCTGGCGCTGCTGTCCGTCAGTCAGGCCAGCATTGGCCCGGTATTTGTCCAAGTGGTCTTCACGGTCCTCGCCTACCCGCTTGTCGTTGCATTCAGCCAAACCATATTTGGCGTCCGCAGGCCATCTGCGGTAGATGTTGCCACTGTGGGAACACGCTCATGAAACGCACACCCAAAACACAAGGTGCCGCATACAAAAGGCTGACCCGGCGCGCGCTGGTGCTGGGTGGCATGCAATTCGCATTCGTCGGCGGCCTGGCGGCCCGCATGCGTTACATGCAGGTCGATCAGGCCGACCAATATCGCCTGTTGGCCGAAGAAAACCGCATCAACATCCGGCTCATTCCGCCAACCCGAGGGCGCATTTATGACCGCAATGGTCAGATCATCGGGCAGAATGCGCCGTCCTACCGCATCGTGATCGTGCGCGAGGATGCGGGCGACGTCGACAAGGTCATTGCCAAACTGTCACAACTGATTCCGCTGAACGAAGACGAGATCGAGCGGGCCAAAGCCGAGATGAAACGTACAGCGCCGTTTCTGCCGGTTACGCTGGCCGACCAGGTCACCTGGGAAGATATCTCGAAGGTGGCGATCAATGCCCCCGCCCTTCCCGGCGTCACGCCCGAAGTCGGACTGACCCGCCAATATCCCCGCTACGAGGATTTCGCCCATGTGGTCGGGTATGTCGGACCTGTCAGCGACTATGACCTGAGCAAGATGGAAGACCCCGAGCCGGTTCTGATGATCCCGCGCTTTCAGATCGGCAAGGTCGGGCTTGAGGCCAAGAAGGAAGACCTGCTGCGCGGCAAGGCGGGCGCCAAGCGGGTCGAGGTCAACGCGACTGGCCGGGTGATGCGGGAACTTGACCGCCGCGAGGGCCAGCCCGGCGCCGACCTGCAATTGACCATCGATGCCGACCTGCAGGAATACGCGCAGGCCCGGCTGGCCGGCGAAAGCGCCGCTGCGGTCGTGATCGACTGTGAGACGGGCGATCTGCGGGCCATCAGTTCGACCCCCAGCTTCGACCCCAACCTGTTCGTGCGCGGGATCTCGGTGGCGGATTACCAGGCCCTGACCCAGGACAACCACCGCCCGTTGGCCAACAAGACGGTTCAGGGCACCTACCCGCCCGGTTCGACCTTCAAGATGATCACCGCGCTGGCCGCGCTCGAGGCCGGCGTCGTCGGTCCGGGCAACACCGTCTATTGTCCCGGCTACCTGAAGGTGGGCAGCCGTCGATTCCACTGCTGGAAGCGCGGCGGACACGGGATGGTCGATCTGGAGACCTCGTTGAAGCGCAGTTGCGACGTCTACTATTACGACGTCGCCCTGCGGGTCGGGATCGACAAGATTTCGGACATGGCGCGCAAATTCGGCCTCGGCATCAAACACGACCTGCCGATGTCCGCCGTGGCGGCTGGCCTTGCGCCGAACCAGGAATGGAAACAGACCACCCACGGACAGGACTGGCTGGTCGGCGACACGGCAAATGCCTCGATTGGGCAGGGCTTCATGTTGGCCTCGCCGATGCAACTGGCCGTCATGACTGCACGCATCGCGACCGGCCGATCGGTGACACCGCGTCTGATCCGCAGTGTCGACGGGGTCGAACAGCCTACGGGCGCGGGCGAGCCGCTGGACGTCAATCCGGCCAACTTGGAACAGGTGCGCAACGCGATGTACAAGGTCTCGAACGACCGTCGCGGCACCGCTTATCGCAGCCGGATCATCGCAGACGAATTCCGCATGGCCGGCAAGACGGGCACCAGCCAGGTGCGCAACATCACCAAGGCCGAACGGGCCGCCGGGGTCATCCGCAACGAAGACCTGCCCTGGGAACGGCGGGACCACGCGCTGTATGTCAGCTTTGCCCCTTACGACAATCCGAAATATGCGGTGGCCGTCGTGGTCGAACATGGCGGCGGCGGTTCGAAGGCTGCAGCCCCCGTGGCCCGGGACGTGATGCTGCAGGCTCTGTACAACGGCACCCCGCCGCTGGAAGCATATCCCGTGGCCGACCGCGACCGCATCAAGGAACAGCAGAAACGTCTGGAAGGTGATCGCCGCCCGAAAGCGCGCCCTGACGAAAAGGACCGCGCATGAGCTATCTTGAATATGCGGTCAAGACCACGCCGACGGGGATCCGCAAGGTTCTGTACATGAACTGGCCGCTGACGCTTTTGCTGATCAGCGTCGCAAGTGCCGGTTTTCTGATGCTGTATTCGGTGGCCGGCGGCTCGTGGTCGCCGTGGGCGGAACCACAGATGGAACGGTTTGGCCTGGGCCTGACGGTCATGTTCATCGTCGCATTGGTTCCGATCTGGTTCTGGCGCAACATGTCCGTCGTCGCCTATCTTGTTTCTTTGGGGCTTCTGCTGTTCGTCGAACTGTTCGGCACCATCGGCATGGGCGCGCAACGCTGGATCGACCTGGGGTTCATGCGCCTGCAGCCCTCAGAACTGGCAAAGGTGACTTTGGTCATGTTGCTGGCGGCCTACTACGATTGGCTTCCCTCCTACAAAACCTCGCGCCCGCTTTGGGTCTTGATCCCGGTTGTCCTGATCCTGATCCCGACCTTCATGGTGCTGCGCCAGCCCGATCTGGGAACCGCAATCCTGCTGTTGGCGGCCGGAGGAGGCCTGATGTTTCTGGCGGGCGTGCATTGGGCCTATTTCGCAGCGGTCATCGCGGCGGGTGTCGGCTTGGTTTCAACGGTGTTCAAAAGCCGTGGCACCGATTGGCAGTTGCTTAAGGACTATCAGTTCCGGCGCATCGACACATTCCTTGACCCCTCGACCGATCCGTTGGGCGCGGGGTATCACATCACCCAGTCCAAGATTGCCCTGGGATCCGGCGGCTGGAACGGTCGAGGCTTCATGCAAGGCACCCAGTCACGCCTGAACTTCCTGCCCGAAAAGCACACCGACTTCATCTTCACGACACTGGCCGAAGAGTTCGGTTTTGTCGGGGGCACAACCTTGTTGCTGCTTTACGGACTGATCCTGATCTTCTGCCTCGTCACGGCGCTGTCGACCAAGGACAGGTACTCATCGTTGGTGACACTGGGCATTTCGCTGAACTTCTTCCTGTTCTTCGCCGTCAACATGTCGATGGTCATGGGGCTGGCGCCGGTGGTCGGTGTTCCGTTGCCGATGGTCAGCTATGGGGGCTCGGCCATGTTGGTTCTGATGGCCGCCTTCGGCATCGTGCAAAGCGCGCATATTCACCGTCCTCGTTGATCCGAAAGGCCGACCATGTCCGTGAACGTCCTGTTTTCCGCCCGCCCGACACTTTGGCCGGTTTACGAGCCCTTGCTGAACAACGGGCTGGCCGATGCGGGGATCAAAGCCACTATCGCCACCGACCTGCCGCCCGATCAGGTGGATTACATCGTCTATGCACCCAATGGCGGGCTGCTTGATTTCACGTCCTACACGCGCGCGAAGGCCGTGCTCAGCCTATGGGCCGGTGTCGAGAAGATAGCCTCGAACGACACGCTGACCGTGCCGTTGGCCCGGATGGTCGATCACGGTCTTACCCAGGGCATGACCGAATGGGTCGTGGGGCACGTTCTGCGCTACCATCTGGGCATGGATCGACACATCACGGTCCAGGATGGGGTATGGGCCCCGGATCCGCCTCCGCTCGCCACACAGCGATCGGTCTGCGTTTTGGGACTTGGCGCCTTGGGCCGAGCTGCGGCACGGGCGCTGGCGGCGTTGAGCTTCAACATGACAGGGTGGAGCCGTTCGGCCAAGGACGTGTCTGGTGTCACGTGCCTGCACGGACCAGACGGGCTGCGCGTGGCCCTGAGCCAGGCCGAGATACTCGTCCTGCTGCTGCCTGAAACGGTAGCCACGGAGAACACTCTGAACGCGGACACTCTGGCACTTCTGCCAAAAGGTGCGCGCATACTGAACCCCGGCCGAGGCCCGCTGATTGACGACGAAGCGCTGTTGCAAGCGCTGAACACCGGCCAAGTGGGGCATGCCACGCTGGATGTGTTCCGCGCCGAGCCGCTGCCCCCCGATCATCCGTACTGGGCGCATCCAAATGTGACCGTCACGCCGCATATCGCGTCGGAAACCCGGCCCGAAACGGCTGCGCAGGTGATCTGCGAAAACATCCAACGCAGCGAATCCGGACGGCCGCTGCTGCATCTCGTCGACCGCGCACTCGGGTACTAGGGCCATCGGGGACCGCCGCCCCCGTCTTGCCGAGCGCTATGCGTCCACCAGTCCCCGACCTTTCAGCAGGGCTTCGACACCCGGCAACCGGCCCCGGAACGCCAGATAGAGATCTTCGGCCTCCTTCGAGCCTCCTTTGGACAGAATGTTGTCCTCCAGAGCCTGCGCCCGCTCGGGATCAAACGCGCCTCCTGCCTCTTCGAAGGCAGCAAACGCGTCGGCATCCATCACTTCGGACCACATGTAGCTGTAGTAACCCGAGCTGTAGCCATCACCTGCAAATACATGAGCGAAATGCGGCGTCGCGTGGCGCATACCGATGGCAAGCGGCATCCCGATCTCGGCCAGAACCTCAGCCTGCTTCGCCATGGGGTCCGCCGGGGTCGGACCGTCGTGAAAGGCCAGGTCGACCAGCGCCGAGGCGACATATTCGACCGTCTGAAAACCCTGATCGAAATTGGCGGCACCCAGAACTCTGTCCAGCAGTTGCGGTGGCATCGGAGCTCCGGTTTCGG